>DATLLQ010000237.1:0-31171 GCA_035537775.1 Vicinamibacterales bacterium
ATCAGCGTGGTTCGACGGCCGCGCGTGCGCCTGGCCATCACCGGCAACGAGCTTCTTCCGGCTGGAACACGTCCGGCCGGTTTCCAGATTGCCGACGCCAACGGACCGATGCTCTCCGCGCTCGTCGAGCGCGACGGAGGCATCGTCGATTTTCCCGGACTCGTGCGCGACGATCGCCAGTCGATCGTGGACGCGTTGCACGCGGACGCGGACATCGTCATTGTCTCCGGTGGTTCGAGCGTTGGAGTGGAAGACCTCGCGCCGACTCTCGTTGCCGAGCACGGCGAGCTTGCCGTACATGGCATCGCGATGCGGCCGAGCAGTCCCACCGGTCTCGGCCGACTCGGCCATCGCCTGATCTTTCTGCTGCCGGGCAACCCGGTCTCCAGCCTCTGCGCCTATGACTTTTTCGCTGGACGCGCGATTCGCGCGCTGGGCGGGCGCGCCACGGCCTGGCCGTATCGATCGATCCGCGCGAAGCTGAATCGGAAGATCAGCTCGCCGGTTGGACGGTTGGACTACGCACGAGTGCGGCTCGAGGATGGCCTGGTCGAGCCGCTTGCGGTCGGCGGAGCGTCCGTGCTGTCGTCAACCACACGTGCGGACGGTTTCGTGATTGTCGAAGACGACAGCGAAGGGTTCGCCGAAGGTGCGGAAGTGGACGTCTGGCTCTACGATTGAGCCGACCCTTCAGAACGTGCGTCAGGCGGCGTTCTTGAACAGGTCTTCCAATGCAGACATGTCAAACGGTTTCGAGACCCAGTGAGTGAGTTTGAGTTCGGCTGCCCGGATTGCAGGATCGACGGCAGCTGTTACGAGGACAACTGGAATTGAAGGTCCGGCCATGGCGATCAGCGCGGCTGCGCACTCCACAGGGCGCATGCCTGGCAAGAAATAATCGAGAAGGATCAACCGAATTCTCTGTTCCTCGCGTTGGAGTACGCGAAGTCCGGCGGCACAATCAGCTGCCTCCAGCACCGGGATTCCCCACAGTTGGCCCAGAACGGCAATCAACTCCCGGCAGCTTGGATCGTCATCAATTATCAGCACGGTGTCGCGCGCGGCCATTGAACTACCTCGGTACTACCATCAGGAATCGTACGCCCGCTCCCATATCGGACACGTCCAGGCGCCCACCGTGGACCTGCACGATCTGACGGCAGAGGTAAAGGCCCACGGCGGCGCGAATGCCGGATCGTTTTTCATATTCAATGGACCCAAACGGAACGAACAAGGCTTGGATGTCGTGGGCCGCCAGGTTCGCTCCTTGAACGTCAATTGTGAGGCGGGCGTTTGTCTCCGTCGCGTGGAGTACAACGTCCAGTGGTTTGTCGCCCGAGGACAATGCGGACGCGCACGTGAAGAGACTCCAGATCGCATGTTCCAGCAAGGCGTCGTCACCGAGAATTGTCACGGCGTGTTCAACGTCGCAGGTGAACACCTGATCTGGAAAGAATGGTGTGATCTCCGAAATTGACCTCAGAACCAGCGCCGAATAATCAAAGGGCTTCGGTTCAAACTGGAATTCGCCGGTTCGTAGCCGCATGGCCAGGAAGAGATGTTCGACCAATCGACTCAAGCGCCATGATTGCCTGCTGATGCTGTCGATTGCGCGGTCGACAACCGCGCGATCCCCGGGATGAGAGGCCAGTACTGAGGCGAAACCGTGAATCGAGGTGATCGGCGTTTTGAGTTCATGAGCGGCGACGGCGAGGAATTGATCACGTTCTCGATCCCGGGCGGCCATGGCCGAAAAGCCGGTATCCAGGGCATTGCCTAGAACCGCGATTTCATCGTCTCCCGTGTCGACGATCTGCTCGACCACGCCAAGATCTCTGAAGCGATGCACTTTGCCGACGAGGCGGCGGATTCTCGGGGCGATCGCGCGGCGGACAAGCAAACCCATCATCAAAGTCAGAAGTGTGCCGGCCAATCCAATGGCCATCAACACGAACCGCGATGTGTCCGCACGTCTCGAGACCTGCTGGTTTGCAATCTCCGCGTATTTGATGTTGATGTCGAGCAAGTCACCGATGGCGTATCTGACTTTCGGAGCGTGCGCGCGAATCTCGTCAGTTGCGGCGATCGAGCGGTAGTCATTCGCTTCCCGAAGTCCTCGAATGGACTCCTCGAAACGCTTCATGGCGCCTTTCTCTTTTTCCAGGACGTCGGACATTCCGAGTTGCAGAACGTCGTGCCGAAACCGCATGGCATCACTGCTGGCCCCTTCGGCTGTTTGCCACTGGGTACGATACCGATGCTGAAACCCCTCGAGTTCCTGCACCAGATCTGCTATCGCTCCGGGCGGCGCCAGATAGCCGAGCTTGGCCGCATCGGGGCGTGTCAGAGTCTGCAACATGGCGGCATGCCGGTGAGCATGGCCGAGGTCCGCGATGCTCAGAACCTTCGACCGGTACATGTGTTGGGTATCGGCGGCAATTCGTGAGAGGGACGTCACCGCCGTTGTGACCAGCAAGACCGCGATCGCGGTTTGCAGCGCGACCAGAAGAAAAAGCCGATGCCCAACGGAGACCTTCAGTAACACCGTTCCTGCCACCAATCTCGTTTTGATCTGCAGACTGTCTCAGGTGCAATCGGTCATATTGACGATGGAGTTCGAGCGGCGCATCCTGGTTCCTGCATCCGTCATGCCGATGTTGTCAGTGGCGTAGGGCGGTCGTCGCCGCGCGCAACCAGGATTGGGGCGCGATGGAATGTGAGAGAGCGGAAGTGGACGCCTGGCTCTACGACTGAGACGCGTACGTCAGCTCAACGAATCCCGTCCTGTACGCGACGACGTCCTTCAGCCGCCATCGGGTCTCGAGACCGGCGTCACCGAACAGGTGAAGTCCTTCACCAAGGAGGACCGGCGCAACCACCAGTCTGATTTCGTCGACCAGTCCGAGCCTGAGAAAGCTCTGGCCCAGCGCGGCCCCTCCAACCAGCCAGATATTGCGGAATCGAGGCGCGAGAGTCTCTTTGACGAGCGTGGTGAGGTCTCCGGAATAGAACTCGACACTCCGCTTCGTGGACGACAGCTTTCTGTTGGTCACGACAACGGTTGGCGTGTCGCCGTACGGCCAGCCGAGCTGAAGGGCATGCTCATACGTGCGAGAACCCAGCACGTAGCAATCGATGGTGTTGACAACCTCGGCGCCGGTGTCCTCGGTGACGCCTTTCTCATAGGCATCCGCGGGACTATCGAGCCACGAAATGGTGTTGTCTTTTTTCGCGATGAAACCGTCAATGCTCGACACCACGTGCAGCGTGACCATCGACTGGCTACGTTCGCTTCGCTCGCCGCACGATCACTCGGTAAACACGGTCAGCTTGCGAAACTGAATCAGCCACTTGCCATCACGCTTGACCAGGTGGTCTTCGGAGCGGCCCATCGCGGCCGCGGTCATCTTGCCATCGGTGTCGCGGCGCACGGTCTGCCAGTACGAGTAGTGCACGGCCTCGCCGGGTTTCGGGAACGTGATGCGCACGTTGCTGACGACGTGGTACAGATTCCCGGCCGGCGCTCCGATCGCCTTGTTGGCGTCGCGTCTCTGGATGAGGCCGGTGACGATCTTCCGGATGGCGTCGTGTCCCTTGCTGATGCTCCCGTTCGAGTCGATGACGGCGTCCTCGGTGAACACCGCCACATAGCCCGCCGCGTCAAGGGAGTCGACCGCCCACACATAGCGCGCCATCACGTCCTCGACGGCGATGCGGTCTTCATAGGTGCCGAGATTTCCCTGCGCGGTGACGAGCGCCGGGGCGATGAGAAGCGTCAGAAGAACAGTGTGATGCAATCGCATGGCGGGACGGATGTTATCACCGCGCCTGCGGCGCAGACCTCGTAACATATCGGATACGACCCGATGAGCCGCGAGCAGGAACAGTTCCTCCAAGTTCTTAATCGAGACGAAGCCGAACGTCGCTTTCGGGCGGCCCTCGACCTGACCCCCCGGACGGTCGAACGGGTTCCGCTCGATTCCGCGCTTGGCCGCGTGCTTGCCGCCAACGTTTTCGCGCCGGTGGATGTGCCGTCCTTCGATCGCTCGAATGTGGACGGCTTCGCCGTCGTGGCCGAAGACACATTCGGGGCGTCCGAAGAAGTCCCGCGCGTCGTGCGTCTGGCGCGAGAGGAGATTCACACCGGCGTCGTCCCCACAACCACGATTCGCACTGGCGAGGCGGTCGGCATTGCGACCGGCGGCATGATGCCTCGCGGCGCCGACGCGGTCGTGATGGTCGAGCACGCCGAGGCGCGCTCGGATTCCCTTCGGATCGCCCGCGCCGTGGCGCCAGGGAGCGGAGTGACGTTCGCGGGCACCGACATCACGGCAGGGGAGACCGTCCTGCGGCGCGGGCAGCTGCTGACGAGCCGCGACACTGGAGTGCTGGCGGCGGTCGGTGTCAGCGAAGTGGACGTCTGGCGAAGGCCGGTGGTCGCCATCCTCTCGACCGGCGACGAGGTCATCGCTCCGGGCGAGCCGATGACGCCGTCACACGTATTCGACTCGAACGCTCAAGTGCTCGCCGACGCAGTTCGCGAGCTCGGTGGCGAACCGGTGAGACTCGGCATCGTTCGCGACGAGCCGGAAGCGCTGCGCAATCGGCTGCGGCACGCGCTCGACATTGCCGACATGGTGCTGCTCTCGGGCGGAACCAGCAAGGGCGCCGGCGATGTGTCGTACCGCATCGTCGCCGAGCTGAATGATCCGGGCATCGTCGCCCACGGCGTGGCACTCAAACCGGGCAAGCCGATCTGCCTGGCAGCCACCGGCGGGCGCGCGGTTGTCGTCCTGCCCGGCTTTCCAACGTCCGCGATCTTCACGTTTCACGAGTTCGTGGCGCCGGTCCTGCGACTGCTCGCCGGGCGCGCTGCCGAAGCCCGCACGGTCGTGCAGGCGTCGCTGGCAGTGAAGATCAACAGCGAGATCGGCCGGACAGAATACGTGCTCGTCGGGTTGGTCGATATTCCAGTTGCGCTGGAAGGCGAACGGGCGCTTGCCGCGTATCCGATGGGGCAGGGTTCCGGCAGCGTCACCACGTTCAGTCGCGCCGACGGATTCACGACCATCGACCGGCATCACGAGATTGTCGAGGCCGGCACCACGGTCGATGTCCATCTCCTTGGCCGCGAGCTTCAGCTTGCCGATCTGGTGGTCATCGGCAGCCACTGTATCGGCCTCGACTACCTGCTCGGAGAGCTCGAGCAGCGCGGCATCCGCTCGAAATTTCTCGCCGTGGGAAGCTTCGGCGGTCTCGACGCCGCACGCCGCGGCGAGTGCGATATCGCCGGCGTGCACATGCTGGATCCGGTCACCGGAGAGTACAACCACCCGTTCCTGACGAGGTCACTCGATCTGGTTCGCGGATACGGCCGGCTCCAGGGGTTGGTCTTTCGCCACGAGGACCAGCGGTTCGAAGGACGTACATCGGCGGAGGCCATCGCCGCGGCGCTCGCGGATCCGGATTGCGTAATGGTGAATCGGAATCAGGGGAGCGGCACGCGTGCGCTCATCGATCGGCTGCTTGCCGGTGCCCGGCCGCCTGGATATGCCGTGCAGCCGCGGAACCACAACGCCGTTGCCGCGGCCATCGTGCAGGGGCGCGCTGACTGGGGTGTCACGCTCGATACCGTCGCTCGAAGTGCCGGCCTTGGCTTCATTCCGGTGCAGGCCGAGCAGTACGACTTCATCGTTCCCAGCACCCACTCCCATCGGCCTGCGGTCACTGCGTTCAAGGAACTGCTCCAGGACGCCACCGTTCGCGCGGCGCTCGAGCGGCTTGGCATGCGCATATGAATTCTGGCGGAGTCGTGCTCTGCGGCGGCAAGTCCAGCCGCATGGGCGTTTCCAAGGCCACGCTTCCGTTTGGCTCCGAAACGATGCTCCAGCGGGTTGTCAGGCTTCTGTCAACGGTGGTCTCGCCAATCGTCGTCGTAGCCGCGAGTGAACAGGAGCTCCCTCAGTTGCCGCCGGACGTCATCGTCACGCGCGACGAGCGCGAGGCACGTGGGCCGCTCGAAGGATTGCGGGCCGGGCTCAAGGCACTTCCGGATACCGTCGAAACCGCCTACGTCACCAGCTGCGATGTTCCGCTGCTCGAGACGGCCTTCGTGAAACGAATGCTGAATCTGCTGGGCGATGACGACGTCGCGGTGATGGAGATCGAGGGGTTCACGCACCCGCTGTCGGCCGTCTACAGGCGCGCGACGCTGCCGCACATCGAATCGCTGCTCGCGCAGGATCGCCTGCGACCGGTGTTTCTGTTCGACGCTGTCCGCACGCGGCGCGTGAAGCCCGAGGAGATGCTGGTCGCCGATCCGAAGCTGCAGACGCTGCGCAACTTGAACACGCGCGAGGATTACCTCGCGGCGCTCGCTGACGCCGGACTCTCGTAGTGTCCGGCTTTAGCCGGACCTCTCAATAGTTCTTCCTGAGGTCCATGTCTTTATAGAGGCTCGCGACCTGATCGCCGTAGCCGTTGAACATGAGCGTCGGCGTTGTCCGGAAGAGCGACGGCAGGCGCGCTTCGGTTGACTGGCTGTGCCGCGGGTGAGCCACTTTCGGGTTTACGTTCGAATAGAAGCCGTAGGCCTGAGACCAGGCGCGCGTCCACGACGAAATCGGCTGCTTCTCGACGAAACGGATCCGGGCGATAGACTTGGCGCCCTTGAAGCCATACTTCCACGGCACGACCAGATGCAGCGGCGCGCCACTCTGGTTGGGCAGCACCTCGCCGTACACGCCGACGGCCAGGATCGTCAGCGGGTGCATGGCTTCGTCCATCCGCAGCCCCTCGATGTAGGGCCACTCCAGCACGTCGTCGCTCAGGCCGGGCATCTGCGCGCGGTCGGCAATCGTGATGAACTCGACGAACTTCGCCTTCGACGTCGGCTGGACCTTCTTGATCAGATTCGCAAGCGGGAAGCCGACCCAGGGGATGATCATCGACCACCCCTCGACGCATCGATGCCGGTAAATCCGATCCTCGAGCGTCTCGCTCTTGAGGATGTCTTCGAGGTTCATCTTCCCGGGCCTCGCGACCTCACCCTCCACCGAAACCGTCCACGGCTGGGGCACGCGCCACTTCGGCGCATGGATCGCCGGGTCGCTCTTGTCGGTGCCGAACTCGTAGAAGTTGTTGTAGGTGGTGATGTGTTCCCAGGTGTTCGGCTTCTCGGTCGTGCTGAATGGGCTGGAAATCGTTTTCAGCTTGCGACCATGAACCGCTGGTTGCTGGGCCGAGACCGCGTCGCCGGCCAGTGTGGCCCCGCCAGCCGCCACCAGGCTCTGAATGAATGTCCGGCGGTTCACGTAGACCCGCTGGGATGTGATCTCGGAGCTGAGGATCTTCGGCATCGGCGCGTACCTCCGGCCAATTAGACGCCGCTTGCCGGGTTTTGTCTCCTTATTCCTTGGGCCTTGGGCCTTGGGCCTTAGCCTTAGGCCTTGACCCTTGGGCCTTCACTATCTCGTAGCCGGTGGTATTCGGCTACCAGTTCGGCGAGCCGGGTACGGCTTAGCGAGGCGGCCGGGTCGTCGGGCAGGGGAGTATTGAGGAATCGTTCCGGCAGCGTGTCTTCGGCTGGCGTCCAGCCGGCCAGCAGGTTGAACTGGCGTTTGGCGGCCACGATCTGACGGGCGGTTTCACGCAGCTCGTCGCCGGTCGCGTCCCATCCGGTGACCGCATGCAGCATCGCTGCAGATTCGCTGTAGAAGTCTTCGAAAACGCCGCGCAGGAACTTGCAGACGATGAGCGAGTCCATCAGGGCGGCCTTGTCTTCCGTCTCGATTGCGTGCCGCACAGCATCCAGTGTCGGGTTGCGGCGATCGACCTTGCCCGAGAAGTCCACTTCGTACGCGCCGCTCCGGTTGTGGTCGGCGCCACGCGGGCCGACGGCAAACCCCAGGGCCATCGTCTGCAGGGCCCGCGGCTCGTAGCCAGGAATCTCGAGCCCCTTCACCTGCGGTGCGAACGCGATGCTGTCGTGGCCGATCGCTCCGGCCGCCCGCCGGCTCCCCTCCGCGAGCAGATTGCCGATGCCCTCTCGCGAGCCGATCAGATCGATGGCGCGGAGCAGCGCGGCCCCGTCGCCGAACGTCAGCCACGGCTCGTCGAGCCATCCTCGTTCGACGCACTCCATCGCGAAGGCGATCGTGCCGCCGGTGCTGATCGTGTCGAGGCCGAGTTCGTCGCAGCGTCGCGAGGCACGCAGCACGACGTCCGCGTCGCTGACTCCGACCAGCGATCCGAGCGCAAAGAGGCTCTCGTACTCGACCCGAACGCCGTCGCTGGCCTTGGAGCCGGTTTGGGAGGGGGCGACCTTAAGGTCGGCCTCTGCCGGTTTGAGCTTTACCGAGTAGATGTGTTCGCAACCGATCGTGCACGCGACGCAGCTGTCGCGCGTCTTCGAGCGCTCGACGGAGAGCTGCTCCGGGGAGAGGTTCGCCGCCTCCGCGAAGCTGCCGCTCTGGAAGTTTCGTGTTGGCAGCGCCTTGAAGCGATTGAATGTCAGGAGGTTCGCGGCAGTGCCAAGCTCGCGGTACTTCGCGGTCGCCGGGCCAAACGATTTCTTCGACAGATCGCGGCTGATGGCCGTGACCCCTCGCTCGTCGGCCCACTGGACGCGCAGGGTTCCCCGCACTGCGAGCGCCTTGATGTTCTTCGCGCCGAGGACAGCACCGCTTCCGCCGCGGCCCGCGTGCCGGCCATCGTGTGAAATGGTCGCGTAGCGCACCAGGCGCTCGCCTGCCGGACCGATCGAGGCGATGCGGTACTCGTGGCCCAGCTCCGCCCGCAGGCGAGCCTCGGTTTCGTTGCAGCTCAGGCCGCGATACGCCGCCGCAGGCACCAGTCGCGCCCGCGCCAGCTCGGTTCCTTCCTGCTCGATAATCAATACAGACAGTTCCGCTGCGCGCCCGACGATCATGATCGCGTCGGCGCCACAGCGTTTCCCGGTGATCGCGAACCCGCTGCTCGCCAGTGAGTCGTTGATCCGTTCCGTCAACGGGCTCTTGCTGACGACGGCGAACTTGGCGGAGGTGGTGAGTGAACTGCCGACGAGCGGGCTGAAGGCGAAGACGAGAGGAGACTCCGGGGCGAGCGGGTCCGCGTGGGCGGCGCCCTCGTCGAGCAGCAGCCGGACTCCCAGACCGCTCCCACCGATGAACTGCCGAAGCGTCGCCTCGGCGAGAGGGACGCGTTGGACCTGCCCGTCCGTCGCGTCAACACGCAGATAGGCGCCGTGATAACCGAACATGGCCCCGGAGTTACCCACCTGCGTCGGCGGACAGGATCAGGACATAGTCATTGGCGCCCAGCGCGGTGGCGGGGTCGCTGATGAACTCGTCGCCGTTCAGGTTGGCCACGAACGCCGGGTGAAGGCGGTCGCCGACGATCAGTTCCGAGAGCGACGGCAGACGGTCCGACAGCGTGGTCAGCAGCTGCCCGAGCGTCTCGGCCTCAATGACCAGTTCGGCGATGCCGGCCCGCTGACGCGGGACCCCGAGAAACTCCACGTGCATGGTTCGGTCTCTATTGTCCTTGAGGGCGGCCCCTCCGCAAGGGCTCATGGAGTGAAGATGATAGGATCGACGAAAACCCTATGAATACTGACCGATCTCGACTGGTGTCCGGCCGCCGATGAGCAATCCCGTTGCCCAATCCAGCACCAAACCGGCCGGGTCCAAGCGAGGTGGCAAGCGCGGCAAGGTTCGCTCGAAGCCCAAAGGGCGGGCCGTCGACCCAAAGGCTCTCGAAGAAGTGCGAGCACTCCTGGGCGATGCGCCCAGGCGCCGCGACCTGCTGATCGAGCACCTGCACAAGATTCAGGACCGCTACCACTGCCTGTCGGCCGTCCACCTCGTGGCTCTCGCCGCCGAGATGAAGATGGCGATGACCGAGGTCTACGAGGTGGCGACCTTCTATCACCACTTCGATGTGGTGAAGGAAGGGGACACCGCGCCGCCGGCCATCACCGTGCGCGTGTGCGATTCAATTGCCTGCGACCTCGCGGGTTCGCACGAGCTGCTGTCGAAGCTGCCGGCGCTCCTCGGCCCTGGCATCCGTGTGCTCCACGCACCCTGTGTTGGACGCTGCGAGACCGCGCCGGTCGCCGTCGTCGGTCAGAACCCGATTCCGAACGCGACCGCCGAGAGCGTCGTGGCGACTGTTCAGGGCGGACACGTGACCCATCCGAGGCCCGATGAGGCGTCGATGCACCCGCACTTCGCGGTCGTGACGCCCGGGCACGTCGAGTACGCGGCGTATCGGGCCGCCGGGGGCTACGACCTCGCGGTGGAATGCATCACGGGGAAACGCAAGCCGGCCGACGTGATCGCGCTGATGGAAGACTCCGGTCTCCGCGGTCTGGGTGGAGCTGGATTCCCGGCCGGTCGCAAGTGGAAGCTGGTGTCCGCCGAGCCGGCGCCACGCCTGATGGCGATCAACATCGACGAAGGTGAACCGGGCACCTTCAAGGACCGCTTTTACCTCGAGCGCGACCCGCATCGGTTCATCGAAGGCGCTCTGATCGCGGCCTGGGCTGTCGGTATCGACGCGATCTACATCTATCTTCGCGACGAGTACCACGGGTGCCGCGCGATCCTCGAAAGAGAAGTGGCCGCGCTGCAGGCCAACCCGCCGTGCAAATTGCCGGCGATTCACCTTCGGCGTGGGGCGGGCGCGTACATCTGCGGCGAAGAGTCCTCGATGATCGAGTCGATCGAGGGCAAGCGCGGGGAGCCGCGTCTGCGGCCGCCGTACGTCGCGCAGGTTGGCCTCTTCGGGCGGCCGACACTCGAGCACAACATGGAGACGCTCCACTGGGTGCGCGAGATCATCGAGAAGGGGCCCGGCTGGTTCTCCGGCCATGGCCGGAATGGGCGGAAGGGTCTGCGTTCGTTCTCGGTGAGCGGACGGGTGAAAAAGCCTGGCGTGCACCTGGCGCCTGCCGGCATCACGTTACGCGAGCTCGTGGACGAGTACTGCGGCGGGATGCTCGACGGACACGAGCTCTACGGCTACCTGCCCGGCGGCGCCTCCGGCGGCATCCTTCCGGCATCGCTGGCGAACGTGCCGCTCGATTTCGACACGCTGAATCAGTACGGCTGTTTCATCGGCTCCGCGGCGATTGTCGTGCTTTCGAACCACGACACGGCGTCGGCGGCGGCCCGCAATGTCATGAAGTTCTTCGCGGACGAGTCGTGCGGCCAGTGCACGCCCTGCCGCGTCGGTACGGTCAAGGCGCTGCAGCTCATGGGTGAGAAGAAGTGGGATGCGCCGCTCATCCAGGAGCTGTCGCAGGCGATGATGGATGCGTCGATTTGCGGGCTGGGTCAGGCGGCTCCGAATCCGGCGCTGACCGTGCTGAAATACTTCCCGAGAGAGGTCGAGTAAGTGCTGCAGAAGAACCCCGCCGTTCCGATCGCCACGTCCGTCTCGTTCATGCTGAACGGCCAGCAGGTCGCCGGCAGTTCGGACGAGACGATCCTCGAGACGGCGGACCGCCTCGGCGTCGAGATTCCTCGCCTCTGCTACATGGAAGGCATGCGTGCGGACGGCAACTGCCGCACCTGCATGGTGGAGATCAAGGGCGAACGCGTCCTCGCCCCCTCGTGCTGCCGCTATCCCAAGGAGGGGATGGAGGTCACCAGCAACAACGAGCGCGCGCTCACCAGCCAGAAGATGTCGATCGAGCTGCTGCTCGCCGACATGCCGGAGACGGACTACACGCTCAACTCCGAGCTGGACTTCTGGGCGAAGAAGCTGGAGATCGGCAAGCCGCGCTTCAAGTCGCGGTTACAGCCGGTCGAAGACCTGTCGCATCCCGCGATGGCCGTGCACCTCGACGCCTGCATCCAGTGCAAGCGCTGCGTGCGCGCCTGCCGTGAAGAGCAGGTCAACGACGTCATTGGCTACGCCTTCCGCGCCGGCTCATCGAAGATCGTCTTCGATCTCGACGACCCGATGGGCGACTCGACGTGCGTCGCCTGCGGTGAGTGCGTCCAGGCGTGCCCGACCGGCGCCCTCATGCCCGCGCGCGACGTGGGGAAGATCGTTCCGGACACCCAGGTGGACTCGGTGTGTCCGTACTGCGGCGTCGGCTGCCAGCTCACCTACAACGTCAAGGACAACCAGATCATCTACGTGCAGGGGAAGGACGGCCCGGCGAACTCGAGCCGCCTCTGCGTGAAGGGCCGCTACGGCTTCGACTACGTCCAGCACAAGCATCGGTTGACGAAGCCGCTGATGCGGAAAGAGGGCGTGCCGAAGCACAAGGACTTCGTGGTCGATCCCGATAACTGGCGCGACGTCTTCCGCGAGGCAACGTGGGAGGAGGCGCTCGAGTTCTCCGCGCAGGGGCTGCGCGACATCCGCGATACCTACGGCAAACGAGCGCTGGCCGGGTTCGGATCCGCCAAGGGCACCAACGAAGAGGCGTACCTGTTCCAGAAGCTGGTGCGCACCGGATTCGGTTCGAACAACGTCGATCACTGCACGCGTCTGTGCCACGCGTCGAGCGTTGCCGCCCTGATGGAAGGGATTAACTCCGGGGCCGTGTCGAACCAGGTGCGCGACGTGGCCAACTCGGAAGTGATTTTCCTGATTGGCGCGAATCCGACGTCCAATCATCCGGTTGCCGCCACGTTCCTCAAGAACGCCGCCAAGGCCGGCAAGACGCTGATCGTCGCGGATCCGCGGCGCAGCGACCTGGCGCGTCACGCGAAGTACTACCTGCAGTTCAACGCCGACACCGACGTCGCGCTCCTGAACGCGATGCTCCACGTGATCGTCGAGGAAGGACTGGCGGACAAGGCGTTCATCGAGAACCGGACGTCGGGATATGACGCGCTGGCCGCGAACGTGAAGAAGTTTTCGCCGGAGAAGATGGCGCCGATCTGCGGCATTCCGGCGGACACGATTCGCGAAGTCGCGCGGACATACGCCACGTCCGCGGCGTCGATCATCCTGTGGGGCATGGGCATCTCACAGCACGTGCACGGCACCGACAACGCGCGCTGCCTGATCGCGCTCGCGCTCTCTACGGGCCAGATCGGCAAGCCCGGCTCGGGCCTCCACCCGCTGCGCGGCCAGAACAATGTGCAGGGCGCATCGGACTCGGGCCTGATTCCGATGTTCTACCCGGACTACCAGCGTGTGAACACGCCCGAGGCGCGTCAGCGCTTCGAGAAGCTGTGGCAGACGCAGCTCGATCCCGATCCCGGCCTGACCGTCGTCGAAATCATGAACGCGGCGAAGAAGCACGAGATCCGCGGGATGTACATCATGGGTGAGAACCCCGCGATGTCGGACCCCGACGTCGATCACGCGCGCGAGGCGATGGCTGCGCTCGACCATCTCGTCGTGCAGGACATCTTCCTTACCGAGACGGCCTATCTCGCCGACGTCATCCTGCCGGCGACGGCATGGCCCGAGAAGGTCGGCACCGTCACGAACACCGACCGGATGGTGCAGCTCGGGCGGAAGGCAATCGATCCGCCCGGCGACGCACGGGAAGACTTCTGGATCATCACGGAGCTGGGCCGCCGCATCGGCCTGGACTGGCACTACGCCCATCCACGCGACGCCTTCAACGAGATGCGCCTGTGCATGGACTCGATTGCCGGTATCACGTGGGAGCGTCTGGAGCAGCAGTCGTCCGTGACCTATCCCTGCGTCAACGAAGGCGACCCCGGCGATCCGGTCGTCTTCATCGACAAGTTCCCGACGCCGTCCGGCAAGGCGAAGCTCGTACCGGCCGACCTGATTTCAGCCGCGGAGCAGCCGGACGACCAGTACCCGATGGTGCTGATCACCGGCCGTCAGCTCGAACACTGGCACACCGGGTCGATGACGCGTCGTGCGTCGAATCTCGATGCGATCGAGCCCGAGCCGGTCGCGTCGGTGCACCCGCTCGATCTCGAGGACATGCACGCCCTCCCCGGCGATGTCATCACCATCGCCTCGCGCCGCGGCGAGATCTCTCTCTACGCGCGGGCCGACGATGGCACGCCGCGCGGGACCGTGTTCGTGCCGTTCTGCTACTACGAGGCGGCGGCGAACATGCTGACCAACCCCGTGCTCGATCCCTTCGGGAAGATCCCGGAGTTCAAGTACTGCGCGGTCAAGGTGACGAAGGGAGGAGCGGTGCCCCCGCACATGAGTTTTGGCGGAGGGGTCCTGCTCGAAGAGGCGCCAACTCGCTGACGGCACTCCGGTGTCCTGCCACTCGGCATCGGCTATTGCGGCGCATTGACGACGACGTACGTCACCGACGACCCCGCGAACTGTGGCTGGTACCAGGTGGATCCGCAGTGCTGGTAGGTCAGACCGTCAATCGTCACGGCGCTGCACGACGCTGGAACGGTATTGACCACTGACCCCACCACCGCTGCTGTCGTCACCGCGGCAGCCGTCACCGCGGCGGTCCTCGCCACCGGGTGGTAGCAGCAGCCGTCTCCCCAGCCGTCATAGCGGCGGTCGACGTCGATGTCGCGATCGAAGTCGACATCGCGATTGACGTTGACATCGCGATTGACGTTGCGGTCGACGTTCACATCGCGGTTGACGCTCGCACTGCGATTGACGTTCACATCGCGGTTGACGTTCGCACTGCGGTTGACGTTCGCACTGCGGTTGACGCTGCCGCTTACGCTGCTGCGAGCCGCACCTCTCGACGCATGGCCGCCGCCGCCCCGGCCGCCGCCGCGCTGGCCGGCGTCCAACGCGGCTCCTCCAGCCATCAGCACGGCAATCACGACAACTCCCGCCTTGCCCAGCATTCGTCTCGACATGTTCAGCTCCCTACTTCGGGTGACCGCTCCGCGCCTCGGCCAGCAGGATCTTCCTGGCATCCTTGGGCGGATCGAATGTGAACGCGGCGTCGTTGTACGACGGCGCAAGATTCCACGTGATCACCGACGTGTACCTCGGCCGCGCCGGGTCGGTGGTCGTCGTAATCACCAGCTTCCGCGGCAGCGGGTGGCCGCCCTGCTGGATCCAGATCTGCCAATCGGCGCCCTCCTGCCGGAACGCGTAGTGTTCGCACGTCGTTCCGTCGACCTGCGAGGGACCGAGATCGACGGCGCCGACAATGTCTGCGGTGCTCTTACCGTCACCCCAGTAGAAGAGGTCGGCCACCGGAAGCTCGAGGTTGTATCGGTCGGTCAGTGTCTCGGCCAGCTGTCTCAGCGTCGGTGGCGCCGGGATCGTCGCGTAGTAGTTCACCCGGCGCGCCCACACGCTGAATGTCTTCCCATCGGCGAAGTACATGCGGTCCTGCTTGTCAGTCACCACTTCAGCGCGCAGACGGTTCGGCCGCTCGGCGATCATGTCCACGGTGCCGGAGAAGGTGACGTTCTGGCCATCCTCGAGCACTTCGTCGCGGCTGGTCACGGCGTGAACCTGGATCGCCTTGAGCGCCCGCAGGTAGGTGGACATGTTCTCGAGCGCCGTGATGGCGTCCGGGTCGCGTTCGATCTCTTCGTCAGGGCTGGTTGCTGTCGCGGCTGCCGCAGCGGGCGCCGCGGATGCACGCGCAGCGCTTCCGGCGGTTCCAACCGCGGTGTTCGACGCGTCGGCCTTGCCTTGTTCAACGACAGGCTGTGTCGATTCGCCAGACTGCCGCTTGCAGGATGCACACGCCAGGGGCAGCACGATGGCGGCCACCAGGGCGGTCTTGCGTAATAGATCCGGATACATCAACGGCCTCCGTCCGGGGCACGGCTCTGCAGCAGCCCCGATCGATTCATCCGCGCTCTCTGACCATCACAAGGGCAACGGTTGTACCGCACACGCTGTAGGGCCGCGGCCTCCAGAGTGTGCAGTTTGCAAGGACCGCCAATGGCCATGGAAGGCGTCTCCGGACGTAGTGACCGCATGTGGTGATCAGGACAACCGCGTTGAGGTCGTGTTCCTGGTGGGTGGCCTCGCTCGTGGGGCAGCGCTGAGTTGACATATTCCGATATAGGAATATATAGTTCGTGGCGTGCCGCGCGCTGCCACGCATTCCGACGTTTTCAACGCCGTCGCCGAGCCGCGACGGCGTCACATCCTCGAATACCTCGCCGCTGAGGAACGCGCAGTTGGCGACATCGCTGACGAACTGGAGATGGGGCAGCCATCCGTCTCCAAGCACCTGCAGGTCCTGTTGACCGTCGGCCTCGTGACCGTGCGCCGCGACGGGCGGCGGACGCTGTATCGCACTGACGCCAACGCCCTGCGGCCGCTGCACGAGTGGTCCGGTTCATTCGCGCGGTACTGGCGCCGGACGCTCTCGCGCATCAAGGAACACGCCGAACACCGCGCTTCATCCGACGAGTAGCTGGAGGAATCTGTGCTGTCTACACCTACGCTCGACAACCTGACCATCGAGATCGTCGAAACGATTTTCGTTCGCGCGCCAATCGAGACGACCTTCGATTCGCTCATCGTGCAGATGGGGCGGCAGAACGAGCTGCCTGATGGAACGCCATTCCCGATGGTGATCGAGCCGCGGCCTGGCGGCCGCTGGTATCGCGATCTCGGGAGCGACAACGGACACCTGTGGGGGCACGTGCAGAGCATCAAGCGGCCGACGCTGCTCGAAATCTACGGCCCGCTCTTCATGTCGACGCCCGTGGCGTCGAACGTGATGTATCGCCTCAAGGAAATGGACGGCGGAACGGAGATCGCATTCCGCCACTCGGTCTTCGGCCGTGTTCCCGAGGAGCACCGCGCGAGGATGGGTGAAGGCTGGAAGGCGCTGTTCTCGCGGACCCGCGCCCGCACCGAATCCATAGTCAAGGGTTGAAGGGAGTCGACGATGAGAATCAGTGAAGGTCTATTGCAGGAACTGGATCAGGAGGCGCAGACGACCAGGCGTCTGCTCGCCCGCGTGCCTCAGGAACACCTCGAATGGAGGCCGCACCAGAAGGCGATGACGCTTGGCCAGCTGGCCATGCACGTGGCGACGATTCCCGGCGGAGTGGCGGAGTTTGCCCGCGAGAGCGGGAAGCAGGTGCCGAACTTTCCGCAGCCGACGGTCGAAGACGTCGGCCGGCTGCTTCCGTTGCTCGACGAAAGCGTCGCGAGCGCGCACACCATCCTCGGACGCATGTCAGACGCCGACATGCAGGCGACCTGGCAGCTGATGCACGGCGATCAGCTGATCATGGCGATGCCGCGCATGGCGTTCCTGCGCAGCATCATGCTGAATCACTGGTATCACCACCGCGGGCAGCTCTCCACGTACCTGCGGCATCTGGGAGTTGCGCTGCCGTCGATCTACGGGCCGACCGCGGATGAGAATCCGTTTGCGATGCCAGCGTCGGCGAGTGCCTGAGGCGTTCGCTCCAACCTCGAGACTCATCAATTGCGATCGATACACTCTCGACACGTTAGAGTGCTACCCTCCGATGCTTCGACCCGACCCAAAGGAGGACTGATATGGCTGTGCGACCGATTCCCGAGGGGTACTCCTCCATCACGCCGTTTCTGATCGTCAAGGGCGCGAAGAAGGCGATTGACTTCTATAAGCAGGCGTTTGGCGCCACGGAACTGATGCGCTTCGATGGACCCGATGGATCCATTGCCCATGCAGAGCTGCAGCTCGGCGATTCACGCATCATGGTGTCCGACGAGCACCCGCAAATGGGTTTCCGGGGCCCGCAGGCCGATGGCGGAACGCCGGTCGGACTCATGCTGTATGTCGAGGACGTCGATCGCGTGTTCCGCCGTGCCCTCGCCGCCGGAGCGAAGACACAGCGGGAACTGCAGGATCAGTTCTACGGTGACCGGTCCGGCACGCTTATCGATCCATTCGGCCACTGCTGGACCGTGGCGACGCACGTCGAGGACGTGAGCCCCGACGAAATGCAGCGGCGAATGGAAGCGGCGACGACGGCCGCTAAGTAGACTTCGCAGTCGGTCCAGTCGGGCATTCGGGGTCGGTCCGACTTCACTGACGCTCGTCGGTCCAACCGACCGGCGCGCGTCGGCCGAACCCGGCTTCGCTGTTCGGGCTCGTGTGCCGGTGCGTTTTCCTCAGTCAGCTTGGACTTACGCTGCGAAGCCTGATTGGAGCGACTCCGTCAGACGCGCACAAGACACAAACTGCCATTACCCGACAACGAATGACACCACAGTCGGTCCGCTCTAACCCTCACGTTTTTCCTCGGCAAACCTCTTGACAATTCAGTCGCTGGCAAAGAGGCTAGCGCGCGATCGCGTGGCTGAAACGCCTCGCTCACTCACATAGGAGGTGTCTTCATGCCAGGCTTCGGACGACGATTCGCACCAGATGCTCGAGATCGCAACTTCCTCATGCGACGGATGCTTGGGGATCCGAGAGCACTGACCTTGCCGGTGCGCAAGACGTGGGGCATCAACAAGACCGCGCTCCATCAGGGCAATACCGGGACGTGCGTGGGACACGCCTGGCGGAATTTCCTTCGCTGCGCGCCGATCCGCACGGTGAAAGCCAGCCCGTCAGCCTACGACATTTACCGCAAGGCCGTTCTCAAGGACCCGTGGTCGTCAAACAACGACGAGGCGAACCTTCCGGACGGCAACAGCGGGCTCGATTTCGGCACAACAGTACGCGCAGGTGCTGAAGCCGTCACAGACCTGGGGTTGCTCAAATCCTACGTGTGGTCGTTCTCTCTGCAGTCGACGGTCGAATGGGTGCTCACGGAGGGTCCGGTGGTGCTGGGCACCAACTGGTATTCGAGCTTCCATCCCGACGCCGAAGGCATCGTCAAGATCACGGCGAGCGCCTCGGTCGCTGGTGGCCACGCCTACCTCTTGCGCGGCGTCGATACAAAGCGGGCTCTGGCGTTGTGTTCCAACTCGTGGGGAGACAACTGGGGTAAATCCGGCGAGTTCTACCTGCCCTTCCGGGATCTCGAACGGTTGATCCACGAGGACGGCGAGGCCTGCTCGGCGGTCCAGAAGAAGTTGAAAGCCCAGGCGGTCATGCCGCCCGTGCGAGGAGCGTTCAAGCCAGAATCCGAGGGTGGCGGACGACGCAAACGGCCAGCCAAAGGTGCGCGGAAGCGCTAACGACACTTCGAGAGCCGGCGGTCGGCCACGCAGCGGCCGCCCGCCGGTCTTCACGGCTCCACGTCGACGTCAATCTCGAGCCGTTCCGTCGTCTCGGTTTCCCACGGCTGCTTGTATTCCATGACCAGCGTGGTCGTTCCGGCACGCGCGGCAGCAAATTCGAATCGCTGAATTGACGATCCGCCGACGCCGGGATGGGCGCGCGCGATCTCCTCCCCGAGGGGCACGGTTACCCCGGATTCGTCACGCTGCAGCACCCACTCGAAGCCAGCGGTCGCCATGGCCGAAAGCTCTACCACGAAGTGCTCGCCGGACCGAACATGTATCCGTTTCGTGTCCTTGCCGTACGTTCGCATCCGTCACAACGCCTGACTCAGTACATTCTGAAGGCGTAGAGCGTGTCACCAACGGCTACGAGCACATGCTGCTTTCCATCGACTGAGAACGTCTGCGGCGCGTTCGAGATGTTGCCGATGCGCGTGTGCCAGAGAATGTTGCCCTTCGCCGCGTCGAAGGCGACGAAGTTGCCGCTGCCGTCGCCCGTGAACAGCACGCCGCCGGCGGTGGCCAGCATCCCCGCGCTGCTCCCGGCGCCGGGATACTTGTGCTTCCACGCGGCCTTGCCGGTGCGGTAATCGATCGCCGTCAGGAAGTTTTCGAGATCGCCGACCGGCACGCGCAGCTTCCCACCGAGGCCCATCGACCCGCGCGGATCGCGCTCGGTCAGGTAGAGCATGTTGAAGCTGTTCTGCTCATGCACATAGAAGAGCCCGGTGTCCGGTGAGTACGCAGGTGGCTGCCAGTTCGTGACGCCGCCTTCCACCGGCGAGACCAGCGCACCCGGGATGATCGCCTCCTTATTCAGGTCCGGCTCGGGCGAGCCCGACGGGCGAGGGCCGGTGTAGCCGTTGGCGTAGGTCCCGAATTTCGCGGTGACGACGTGGGCGCCGGTCACGCGATCGACTGTGAAAAACCAGCCGTTGCGCGCGGCGGTCGAGACGAGCTTGCGCGGCTTGCCGTTGATCGTGCCGTCGATCAGGATCGGCGTCTGTGACGAATCCCAGTCGTGCGTGTCGTGCGGCGCGGTCTGGAAGTACCACGCCATCTTGCCGGTATCGACGTTCACGGCGACGAGCGAGCCGGTGAAGAGGTTGTCGCCGCGCCGGCCGACACCGGTGTATCCCGGCGTCGGATTGCCAGTGCCGAAGATGTACAGCTTCGTTTCCGGATCGTAGGACCCTGGTACCCACACCTGGCCGCCGCCGTGCCGCGCGGCGTCGAGGTTGGGCCACGTGTTGAGCCCGGGATCTCCTGGATTCATCGGCACCGTGTAGAAGATCCACTGGCGCTTGCCGGTCTCCGGGTCGTACGACTGCAGGAAGCCTGGCGCGTCCAGATCGTTGCCGGTGCCGACCAGCACGTGGTTGTCCACGACGATCGGCGCCATGGTCGAGAAGTACTGCTGATCGAAGTCCGCGATCTCGACGTGCCAGCGCTCCTTGCCTGTTTGCGCGTCGAGCGACACGAGATAGTTGTCGGGCGTTTCGAAGAAGAGGTAGTTGTTCCAGATCGCGGCGCCCCGATTGCCGATGTGGGTGCCCCCCTTGGTCTTCCAGAAGTACTGCCAGAGCACGCGGCCGTCGCGCGCGTCCATCGCCCAGACGTTGTCCGGTGCGGTGACATAGAGGATGTCGTTGACGGCGAGGACGCCGCCCTTCAGCGTGACGCCACCACCGGCGCCGAACTCTCCCGATCCCTCGCCGCCGACGATCATCGGTGCGCCGCCGCGTCCGCCCGTCGGATTGCCCGCGGACAGGCGAGCGGTCCAGGCCAGGGTGAGGTTCTTGACCGTGGTCGCGTTTACCTGAGTCAACGCGCTGAACCGGCGTCCGGTGTAATCGCCGGAATACGTGAGCCAGGAATCCGCCAGCGGCTTCCGGATGGCGTCGGGATTCAGCCCTGGCTGGTAGATCGGAGTCTGCGGCGCAGCCTGCTGCGCGCCGATCATGACCGGAATCGCAAACAGGGCCGCCGCGAGAAGCAGTCGCGTGATCGTCATTTGAGTGTCACCAGATAGGCGGTCACGTTGTGGATGTCGCGATCCGCGTACACCGCGAGGAGCTTGCGGTGCGCTTCGAGCGGGTCGCGCACCTCGATCTTTGGCACGTCACCCGAACGCGCGAAGGAGCGCTGACCCTCGGGCGTCGTCAGCACGGCGATGAAGTCGTCGATGCGATCGAGCCGGCCTTCGACCTTCTGGCCGTTGGCGAGCGTGACGACGGCTCTCACTTCCCGGCGACTCGAAGGTGGCGCTCCGCCGCGGCCGCGTCCGCCGCCGGCGACCCAGGTGTTCTGGAGCTGCACGGGATCGGCAATCCTCCTGGCGATGCCCTGGAGATCACCGGAGGGCGAGTGGCACGAACCGCAGTTCGCCTTGAAGTACGCCTCGCCGGCCTTCGCGTCGCCCACCAGAATGTCGGGTTGGACCTCGGTGCCCGGCGGCGGCGAACCCTGACCGCGCATCGTCGCCTGCACACTGTGCACATACACCGCGATTGCTTTCACATCGTCCGCGGACAGTGGAATAGGGGGCATCGATGGCAAACCAGGCGTCTGCCTGCCCTGCGTGATGATCGGCCCCATCAGCTCGCCTTCGAGATCGTTCAGCGCGACCTGAGAACGCAGGAGGTTCGGCCCGCCGATGTCGCCGCCGCGCAGGTCGGTGCCGTGGCAGGCGCGGCAGTGGACGCCATAGAGGCCCTGCCCGCGCGCCACGAGCGCCGGATCACCGGGCGGGCGCTGCTGTGCCGGAAACGTCGCGTTCGGGTTGCCGCCGCCCTGGCGTCCGGCCCCGCCCCCCCGTCCTTGTGGCGGCGCCTGAGCCGCGGCCATCGCGGCGATCGACCCAATTGCCAGACACGCGGCCACAAACAGGCCAAGCTTCGGTCGCATCTTCACCTCTTCAGATCTGGGGTGGCATTCTAACTTGCTGTCACAATCTCGATCCTTCTGTGTCCTTCATAGTGACTGGCCAATGGAACCGCTGAATGACCTCGTCTTCCGGGCACGCCGGGGCGACGTAGCCGCCTACGGACGCCTCGTGCAGACCACCGAACGCATGGTGTTCGGCGTCGCGTTTCGCGTGCTGCACGATGAGGGGCTCGCGGAAGACGCCGCGCAGGAAACCTACCTGCGGGCGTTTCGGCGCATCGGCAGCCTTGGGGAGGACGCGGCGTTTCTCACCTGGCTGCGCCGGATTGCCGTGACCGTTGCCATCAACATGCGGCGGTCCCGGCGGACGACGTTCCTGCGGCTGGACGACGGCGTGGACATCCCGATTCTCGACGAGATCGAGGCGCGGTGGTCCGACGCCCAGCGGCAGCAGCTCGCGGCCGCGCTCCTCATCCTCACACCCGAGGAGCGCCGGTTGTGCGACCGCCGCTATCACGGCGGCTGGACGATCGCGCGGCTGGCGCGCGATGCCGGCGTCGATGACGCCGCAATGCGGAAACGGATGCAGCGGATTCGAGACAGGCTGCGAAAGGACATCGAGATGTCGGAACAGAGCGAAATCAGAACAGGGCAGTCCCCTCACGACCTTCCCGCCAGGATCATCGAGCTGCTCTCACGCCCGCAGCTCACCAACCTGCCGGAGAACCCGGTCGGGCAGGTGACGCAGATCCTGCGCGGCGTCTTCTCGCAGTTCGTGCCGACCGATCTGCCGGAGTTCATCGACTTCGCCGCTGCGCGCCAGGCCGTGACCAGCGATGCGATTTACGTCGAGGAGTCAGAGCTCCATCACGTGGACGATCGGCGCATTCTTCGCTACGACATGACCCTGCCGTTGCTGATGACCCGTCGCTATGAGGGCCAGCCGATGAACCTCTGGATCGAGGGAAAGGTCTACCGCCAGGGGCGCCTCGATGCCAAGCACCTGGAGGCGTTCCACCAGGCGGAGGTCTTCTGGCTGGGGAACCGCGGCGACGTGGACGGGTGGCGCATGACGACGATGATGCTGCAGTCGGTGGATGCCATCCTGCCGGGTGCGACCGTGCGCATCGTGCCGACGACGTACGCGATGTGCTCGCAGGCCTGGGAGCTCGAGGTCGAGTTCGACGGGCAGCTGCACGAGGTGAGCGCCTGGGGCGTCTTCACCGACCGCATTCTGCGCCACATCGGCGCTGACCCCGCGAAGCACGTGGCCGTCGGTGCGGGCTACGGGCTGGAACGGCTGGCCGCGCTCCGTTACGGAATCGACGACATCAGGAAGATCGACTCGGCGACGGTGACGCAGTAGCTGAAGAGAGCTGCGTCGGTCCGAGGTGGCCCCCAGCCCGCTACTTGCGGAAGGTCGACCGATCTTTGAACTCCACCATGATGAATTCGGCGGCCTCCTTGCCGATGTTCTCTGGGAGGTGCACGTTGCCGTCGCTGCAGCCGAGCGCGCCGGCTGGAACCTCGGCGGGTTCCGTCGACCCGTCGGGAATGGTGAAGTTGAACGTCTGATCGGTCAGAAAGATCACGCACCCGGGAAGATGCCGGTGCATCACCGACTTCTCACCCGGGCCGTACTTGACTCGAAGGAAGCGCGCGACGTCGTTTTCAAACGACACCGAGTAGTGTTTTGGATCGGCCGTCACGGCGTCTGGAAACGCGGCTCTTCGCTGGGCGAGGAGCGCCGACGTCCCGAAACCGAGCGCCGCACCCACCAGTAGACCGACGATCAGGTTACGCATCGCACCCCTCGCACCAGGCACCTATCGCACGGGCACCCTTCGCACCTATCGCACCCGTCGCACCGGCTCAGGTGCGATCGCACTACTTGAGTGCGTTGACTGCTGCCTGTGCGACGACGCCGTCCTGCTGGCTGGTGCCGCCGGACGCACCGATCGCGCCGACGATCTTGCCGCCGGCAACGAGCGGGATACCGCCCTCCACGGGTATCGCGCCGTCCAGGGCGAGAATCCGAAGGCCTTCGCCGCCGGCTGCGAGAGCGTCCTGAAACGCCTTGGTCGGCCGCTTGAAGCGCGCCGCCGAGCGCGCCTTCGACTGGGCGACCTGCACGCTGCCGATCTGCGTGTCGTCCATCTTCTCGAAGTAGACGAGATCGCCCGCCGTGTCGACGATGGCGATGGCCATGTTCCAGTTGTTCTTGCGTGCTTCGGCGATGGCCGGCGCGGCGATCTTCTTTGCGGTTTCGATGCTGATGTTTGGTCCGTAGCTCATAGTCTGTGAGGCGGCGGGCGAGACGCACACGAGCATCACCGCCGTCGCGAAAAGGAGTGGCTTCATAGCGGGGAGATTATAGCCTTGGGCCTGAGACAGCCCTTAGGCCTTGGGCCTTGGCCCTTCGGCCTTCATAATCGCAGTGCATGGCAGCTTACGCCCTTCTTGCCGAAGTCTCTGATCGCCCAGGGATGATCTCCGACCTGACACGCGTCCTGGCCGATCATCACGGCAACATCACCTACGTTGATATCCACGACGCCGGCGAGCCGGTGGCGGACATCTACTTCGAGTTCACCCTCGACGAGCCGTCGATCGAGTCGATCCTGACCGACATGCGGAAGGTGAACGGTGTGCGCCTGGTCGAGGAGACGCCGAACTTTGCTCGCATCTACGGCAAGCGGATCATCGTCATGGGCGGCGGCGCGCAGGTCGGCTTCGTGGCCATGGGAGCGATCAGCGAGGCGGACCGGCACAACATCCGCGGGGAGCGCATCTCCATCGACACGATTCCGCTGGTGGGTGAGCAGGAACTTGCGGCTGCCGTGCGTGCCACGGCCCGCCTGCCGCGCGTCAAGATGCTCGTCCTTGCCGGCTCGATCATGGGTGGCGCGATCACCGAGGCGGTCAAAGAGGTGCAGAGCTACGGCCTGCGGGTGATCTCATTGAACCAGGCCGGCAGCGTTCCCGATGCGGCGGACCTCGTCGTCAGCGATCCCGTTCAGGCTGGCGTGATGGCCGTGATGGCGGTCGCTGATACGGCGAAATTCGACCTGATGAAGCAGTTGAAGAAACGGTACTAGTCGCGGTCCAAGCTGCCTTCGTTGTCGGTCCGAACACCCTGACGATCGTCGGTCCAAACACCCTGACGATCGTCGGTCCAAAGCGACTTCGCAGTCGGTCCAAACTCACGAACGACGGTCGGTCCGAAGAGGCTGCGCGGGTCGGTGCAACGCCCAGGGCCTATGTGGTGTCGCGGTTGAGCGACCGAAGCAGCGACGCGATAGCGGGATAGAGCCGCCGATGCAGCCTTCGGGCGGCAGTCAAGTCCTCCTGTGTCACGTAGCCCTTGTGCAGCGCGGTCAGGAAACAATCCTGGACTTCGTTGAGCGATCGGCGGCCGACGCGGACGAATCGGGCAAACTCGCGGTCGCTCTTGCACCCGAATCCCTCGGCCACATTCCGGCAGACGGAATCAGCCGCGTCATCGAGCTGTGAGCGCAGCTTAAGATCGGACTGGAAGCCCGGCGTTTCGTCAGGCAGATGACTTCGACTCGGTGCTCGTCTCCCAGCTGCCAGACAATCAGCTCCGTGAAATGACGCGCGATCGGCACGCTGGGCACGCGAGCACGCCGCATGCCCGCGCCCGATCAACGACTTAGCCGGAAAGTACGCAGAAGTTAGTCCTAGCGAGCGGTAAGTGTGTGGCAGAAACCTCGATCGCGCACCCTCCTTGGACGGACTCGCGAAGTTTTTGGACCGACCGCGAAGCCTCCTTGGACCGACCAGCGAAGTCTGTTTGGACCGACCAGCGAAGTCAGCTTGGACCGACTGCGTAAGCCTCCCTTGGACCCTGCTGCGTCAGTTCGCCTGGACTTTCCCCAGCACTGTATCGAGCGCACTCGACCGTGACTGGTGCGCGTGGTGATCAAGGAAGTCGATGACCCGGCGCCGGCACGCTTGATACTGCGGGTCGGCGAGAACCGATGAACGAACCCGTGGCCGCGGGAACGGAACCTTCAGGACCTCGCCGATCGTCGCCTCCGGGCCGTCCGTCATCAGGATGAGCCGGTCCGCGAGATACAGCGCCTCGTCGATGTCGTGCGTGACCATGACGACGGTCTTTCCGGATTTCTCCCAGACGCGCAACAGCAGATCCTGCAGCTCGAAGCGGGTCAGCGAGTCGAGCTGAGAGAACGGCTCGTCGAGCAGCAGGAAGCGCGGCTCGACGGCCAGCGCGCGAGCCAGGGAGACACACTGCTGCGTGCCGAGCGACAGCTGCGACGGTAGCTGGTCGGCGGCGTCGCTGATGCCGACGAGCTCGAGGTATTCATCCGCAGCCTTCGCCGCCTCACGGCGTGTTCGCGGGTTGATCCCCTGCGACGCGGCAATCTGTACGTTCTGCCTCGCGGTCAGCCATGGCAGGAGGCACGGCGCCTGAAACACGATCGCGCGCTCCGGGCCTGGCTCGGTGACCTCCTTGCCGTCGATGATGACGCCGCCCAGCGTCGCTCGATCGAGTCCGGCGACGATCGAGAGCACGGTCGACTTGCCGCAGCCGGAGTGGCCGAGGATCGTCACGAACTCTCCGGCCTCGACCATCGCATTGACGTCCTTGACGGCGATGAACGGGCCTGTCGGCGTCGGGAAAACGCGGCTCAGTCCGGTCAGTTCCAGTGGCGCAATCTGGGTCATCAGGCCTCCTCGGTCGCCATTGGCGCGGCAGGGTCCTGAAGCCGGACACTGCGGGCCGAGGCGCCGGCAATCGCGGCCGCAGCTTTCCGAGTCCTCGTGGTACCCGCAACGGCATCCGTCAGGGTCGTAATCACGTGCGCCCGCACACGCGCCGCCCCATCGTCGTGTGCCAGCAGCGCGGCGGTGCGCGGACGGGGAAGGGTGACGGCGATTGGGGTTCCAAGCGTCGCGGGCGGCCCGGGAAGAATCGGGACTATTCGATCCGCGAGCAGGATGGCTTCGTCCACGCTGTTGGTGATCATCACGGTGGTGACGCGGCCATCACCGTCACCGCACAACCGGGCCAGCTCTCCCTGCAGCGACTCGCGAGTGAGTGCATCGAGCGCGCCGAGCGGCTCGTCGAGGAACATGACCTGGGGATCCGTGGCCAGCGCCCTGGCAATCGCGACGCGCTGACGCATACCGCCCGAAAGCTGGCGGGGCCGCCTCGAGACGGCGTTGCCGAGCCCGACCTTTTCCAGCGTCGCGCGCGCACGGTCCTGCTGCTCGGCTTTCGAGAGATTCGGGAATGCCGCCCCCACGGCCAGGCGGACGTTCTCGAGCGCCGTCAGCCACGGCAGCAGCGAATAGTTCTGGAACACGAACGCGGCGTCGTGCCGGATCCCATTCAACGGCTGGCCGTCGATCTGAATGGTGCCGGCGTCCGGTGACGTGAGCCCCGCAAGCATGCTGAGGAGCGTCGACTTGCCGCTCCCCATGGCGCCGACGATGGCGACGAACTCCCCGCGTTCGACGGTCAGCGCCACGTTCTGCAGCACGTGGCGGCTGCCGCCCTTCGCGGGGAACGATTTGGAAAGTCCCGTGACCTCGATGAATGGCATCACGCGGCCCGCAGCCTGGCCTCAGCCATCCCCATCAGCCGATCGAGGGCGAAGCCCACGATGCCGATGGTCAGAATCGCCAGCAGGATGTGGGCGTAGACCAGGCTGTTGTACTCCTGCCAGAGGAATCCGCCGACGCCCGGCGTACCCGTCAGCATCTCGCTGGCGACGATGACGAGCCAGGCGATGCCGAGGCTGAGGCGGTAGCCGGTGAACATGTAAGGAAGCGTCGCCGGGACGATGATGCGGGTGAAGGTGGTGAACTTCGAGAGCCGCAGCACCTTAGCGACGTTCCAGTAGTCCTGCGGGATCGCCCGCACGCCCACCATCGTGTTGATGACCGTCGGCCACATCGAGCAGACGGCGATGGCGAAGAGGGCTGCCGGTTCGGATTTCTGGAACAGCACCAGTCCGAGCGGCAGCCAGGCCAGCGGCGAGATTGGCCGCAGCACTTGGATGATCGGATCGAACATCCGCGTCAGCGTGGTCGAGACGCCGAGCAGAAAGCCGAGCGGCGTGGCCATGGCGATGCCCAGCAGAAACCCTCGGGCCACGCGCAGGAGGCTGTAGTAGGCGAGTCGTGCGATGCCTTGATCCATCTCGCCTCGTTTCGCGACAGGCTCGAGGATGTAGATCTTGCTTTCCTCCCACGTCCGCGCTGGCGACGGCAGATCGGGGACTGCCAGACTTGCGCCCCACCAGACCAGGAGCGCAAGCCCGACACCACACAACGGCAACAGCAGATTCACCAATCGCTTGACCAACCTCACCTCCGCGTTTCCGCGTCTCCGCGGCCTGTGTCAGCGCCTGGTCTACCCGACCAGGCTGTTGAGTGCGAACGACTTCGCGTACTTCTCCGGATCCTTGCCGTCGAACACGCCGTCGAAGAGCGTGATCTTCTGCTCTTCGGCCACGTTGACCTTCACGCCGAGCTCCTTCATCGCTTCCAGGTAGATGTCCGGCCGCATCACGCGCTTCGGGATCCCGTTGTAGTCCGGTGCGCCCTTCGTCAGGCCCCAGCGCCGCAGCTGCGTGAGCCACCACTTTCCGTAGATCTGATGCGGATAGTTGGCGTTGCGTTGCGAGTAGATCATGTAGAACGGGTCCTGCTCGGAGCGTCCGTCGCCGTACTCGTACTTGCCCATCAACCGCTCGAGGATGATGGCCGGCGGGCAATTGATGTAGGTCGGGCGCGCGATCACCTCGGCGAACTTCGGACGGTTCTCCATCTTGTCGAGGTCCACGCTGGCCAGGTGCAGCGCCTTCAGCACGGCCTTCACGGCCTTGGGGTTCTTCGTGGCGAACTCTTCAGTGAAGGCGCAGACCTTTTCCGGATGGTCCTTCCACATCGCCTGGGTGGTCGTGACGGTGTAGCCGATGCCGTCCTCGATGGCGCGGTTGTTCCACGGCTCGCCGACACAGAAGCCGTCCATCTTGTCCACCTTCATGTTCGCCACCATCTGCGCCGGCGGGATTCATCCGGACAAGGACGTCAGCCTCATCACCATCCCGCCGGATGCGAGCCAGTAGCGGATCCACATCGCGTGCGTGCCCGGCGGGAACGTCATCGCGAAGGTGAGCGGCTCGCCGCTCGCTTTGGCCTTGTCGGCCATCGGCTTGATCTGTGCCGGCTGTTTCACGCCGGCCTGTTTGAGCTTGTTGTTCAGCGTGATGGCCTGTCCGTTGCGATTGAGTACCCACGGAATGACCATCGGCTTCACGGGGGAACCGGCCAGCCCCATCGTCGAGGCGATTGGCATGCCGATCAGCATGTGTGTCGCATGGTTCTCGCCGAGCGAGAGCTTGTCGCGGATGACCGCCCACGAGGCTTCCTTGGAGACCGTTGATTCGATGCCGAACTTCTTGAAGTAGCCCAGCTCGTGCGCCATGACGATCGGCGCACAGTCGGTGAGCGCGATCATGCCGAAGCGCATCGCCTTCACTTCGGGAGAGTCGTCTGCATAGACCGACCCGACCCATCCTGTGGGCAGTCCCGACATCAGCGTGGCGGCGGAACTGACGCCCGCCGCCTTGATGAACGTTCGTCTCTTCATCGAGTGCTCCTACTTATCCGCGAGAAACACGTACGTGACCATGACGTAGGGGTGACTGTAGGAAGCGCCGGGAGTGGCCTCCTTCAGGAACGCCCCTGGAACGATGTGCGCGTAGCCGGCGGCGGCCTGGATCTGCGGCGTCAGCGCGCGGCTCACCTGGAAGTCGATCTCCTGACCGACGTGACGATCGGCAGCGCCGGTCGCCACGCGCGCCAGCGACGTGCTTCCCGCGTTGTAGATGGCGTCCTTCTCTTCGGCGAGCCACCACGAGTGATAGTTGGTGGTCACGGGGAATCCCTTGAACGGTGTGATCTCGAAGCCCGCCCGCGCGTGGTGCACGTTCTTCCATCCGATCTGATCGGCCAGCCCGTACTTGTCGTGGGGTGTGGGATAGAGCTGGTCGAACGTGCCGCGCACGGTGTCGGTGGGGTCGCTATCGCCTGATGCGAAGTTGTACTCACTGGTCAGACGGATCGCCGTGCGACCGGGGAAGGTCTCGCGCAGCTGCCAGTGGCCGGCCCAGGCGCTGATGTCATCGGTGCCGAGCGAGCCGCGCTGCATTGCCATCTCGACGCCGTAGTCCAGGCGCGCCGGCAGCCTGCCGGCGACGCGGACGCCGGTCGTCGTCTCCTTCAACGTGCCGAGCCCGCCGGCTTCCGGCCGCAGGTTCACGTCGCGCTTGAAGAGCACGTAGGGTTCGACCGACGCGAGCGGGATCAGCTTTGTCGTCGTGGCGTAGACGCCGGCGAAACGGTTGCCGGCGCCGCTCTTGTCGAATTCGCTCTCGAGAATCCGAACCACCGAGGTCGCGAAGACGTCGGCCGCGAAGGCTTTGGTCCTGAACGTGGCTTTCACGCCGTCGAACGTGCGCGCGGCGTTGAGCCAGCTGACGTGTCCAACGAGCCGCTGCTCACCGTAGACCAGCTCCTGCCGGCCGGCTCGAACCGTGACGGGACCAGAGGCCGCGCCGACATCGGCGAATGCCATCCGCAGGTCCATCGCTGCCTTGAAGGGGGCAGCCGTCGGGCCAACGGTCTTCCTGGCGACCCGGGCGTCCTGCACCTGCGCCTGAAAGCTCAGTTGTTTCGATGGGGTGACGGTGGCGTTGAAACGAAAGCGGCTGAGCCAATAGAGATCCTCACGCGTTGAGTTGAAACCGAGACCGTCGAATCCTTCCATGCGCTCGCGAAACTCGCCGCGCAGCCGGAGCCACGCAGGGAGAAGCTCGTTCGCGCGGTTGAACACCGGAGGCTTGACCGGGATGACCGCTGGCGCCTGTGCGGCTGGCTGCTGTGATGCGGCGGGGGAAATCTGCTGGGCAGCCGCCACTGGCTGCTGAGCGGCGGCGGAGATCGGGACGACTATCGAGGCGACCGTGAGACACGCGCGTATCGCGCGACAAGATCGATGGACCATGCGACGCTCCTTTGCATGCGATCGCGCCGGAGCGCCGCGAGGCGCGAGGGCGGATCGCCGTAATGTCCGGCGCCGAACGGTGCGCCGAGCTCAGGGCGTCATGGCCTGAAGGGTCGAACGTGGGTTGCCTGCGGCGTC
>DATLLQ010000238.1:0-30479 GCA_035537775.1 Vicinamibacterales bacterium
ATCAGCATCGATCCCGAGCGATAACCGCCAACCGTGATCAGCACGTCGACGAGCTGACGCTCGTTGAGCGACTTCGCGAGCGTCGCCCAGGTCGTTGCCGATATGGCGACGTTCGCAAAGAGGTCGTCGACGGACTGAAGCAGCGCCGTCTCGAGCGGATCGCCGGGCGCACTGTTCGGACCGTTGATGACCCGCGCGACGTCGGCATCCGTAAAGCCAGCCTGACGGCCCAGACGGAGATGCGCCGCGTACTCGTACTCCGATCGGCAGAGGACACCGATGCGCGTCATCAGCAGCTCGCGCTGCTTCGATGAGAGGCTGTTCGACGAGTTGACGTGGGTGTTGATGGCGCCGCGCACGCGGTCCGCGGGCGGATGACGGTTGAACGTGCGGAAGACGTTGGCGCCGCCGCCGCGGCCGCCCGGCGCGTCGACCGGCGGGATCCTCGGCGTTCCGACGACGCGCAGGTTCGTCTGTTTCGCGTTCACCGTGTAGGGAATCCCCGACGGCAGACGGTCGATGATCCCGGGCTCGATCTGCACGCCGAGCGAATTGAAGACACCGGCGTACATCGTGGTCTCGGCGACCGTGTCGATGGTGTCGATCATCTGCGGCAGGTCGAACCGCGCGCCCAGTGCTTTCCACGTCGCGTCGGCGATGAACGAGTCCACCAGCAGTTCGTCTGCCGCGCGAAGCAGCGTCGCGTCGAAGGCGTCCCAGCCGGCGGCGTCTGCGCCTTGCGCGATCCGGCGGAGGTCCGCATCGGTGAGCCCGTCGCGCCGGGCGATGGTTGCCCGGTGCGCCCACAGGTAGTTCGAGCGCGAAAGCCAGGCGGCGCGGAGCCCGAGCAGCGCGCGATGACGCGGCGCCAACGTCGACTCGCGGGTGATGTAGCGGTCGTGCGTGAAGACTCGCCGCGCCAGCGGCGGGTTGACGAGCAGCGTGCCGATCGCATTCGACATGCCGCTTGGCGCGAACTCCGTGACAATCATGCGCTGCTCGTCGGTCCACTGACCGTCGGGCACCGGCTGCATGCGTGGGCTCGCAGGTGGTCCCTGCGCCAGCACGATTGTCGGGACGAGTAGCGCGACGAGGGAGGTCAGGCGTTTCACGTCGCGGATTCTACACGCTTGGGAGTTGGAAATTGGGAGTTGGTAGTTGACCCGCGACAGAATAGACGGATGGCGGATTCGGTGGAACTGGGTGTCGATACCTTCGGCGATGTCACGGTCGGTACGGACGGGTCACTTCACTCTCAAGCGCAGACGCTTCGCCACGTCGTGGAGCAGGGCGTGCTGGCCGACCAGGTCGGCCTCGACTTCTTCGGCGCCGGGGAGCATCACCGCGGCGATTTTGCGATTTCGGCGCCGGAAGTCGTGCTGGCCGCGATTGCTTCACGCACGACGCGCATTCATCTCGGGTCGTCGGTCACGGTCCTCAGCACGGACGACCCGGTCCGCGTGTTCGAGCGTTTCTCGACGCTGAACGCGATCTCGAACGGCCGCGCCGAGGTCATCGTCGGCCGCGGGTCGTTCACGGAGTCGTTTCCGCTGTTCGGATACGACCTGTCGCACTACGAACACCTCTTCGAAGAGAAGCTCAATCTCTGGGCGGAGCTGGTGAAAGGGGAGCCGGTGACCTGGAACGGCAGCTTGCGCTCATCGCTCACCGATCAGCACGTCTATCCGCCGGTCGAGCCCCGTCCGCTGGCCACGTGGGTGGCGGTGGGCGGCAGCCCGGAATCGGTGGTACGCGCGGCCTATTACGGCTTTCCGCTGATGCTCGCGATCATCGGAGGCAGCCCGCAGCGCTTCGCACCGTGGGCGGAGCTGTATCGCGAGCGATTGCAGCGGTTCAACAAACCGTCGCAGCCGATCGGCGTGCACTCTCCCGGTCATGTCGCGGAGACCGATGAGCAGGCGAAGGAAGAGCTGTTCCCGCACTATCTGTCGCTCATGAATCGCATCGGCGCCGAGCGGGGCTGGCCGCCGAGCGGGCGCCGCGAGTTCGAGCACGCGGCAGGCCCCGACGGGGCGCTCTACGTCGGTTCGCCGGCGACGGTGGCAGCCAAGATCGTCACGACGGTGAAAGCGCTCGGACTCACACGTTTCGATCTCAAATACAGCAACGGGACCCTTCCGCACGATCTGCAGATGAAGAGCATCGAGCTCTATGGAACGAAGGTCGTTCCCCTCGTGAGGGAGCAGCTGTCGTGACGACGCCGGACCCAGCGCTCGCGAGCGCGATGGCGGCGTTCCACGCCGATGACGCAGCGGCGCTCCGCGCGACGCTTGCCAGCCAACCTCAGCTCAGGGCCGTGATCAACGCACCGATCGGTCCGTTCGATGCTCCGGTCATCATCTATACCAAGAGCCGCGAGATGCTCGACGTGCTGGTCGAGGCAGGGGCGGACATCGACGCCCGCAGCACATGGTGGGCAGGTGGATTCGGGCTGCTGGACATGGCGGCGCCGGAGCTCGCGCAGTACGCCATCGAGCGCGGAGCGACGCTCACCGTTCACGCCGCCGCGCGCCTCGGGCTCGTCGACGAGTTGGGACGGTTCATCGCGGCCGACTCGACGTGCGTCCACGCCCGCGGTGGCGACGGCCAGACACCGCTGCACTTTGCCTCGACCGTCGAGGCCGCGGACGTCTTGATCGCGGCGGGCGCTGATCTGGATGCGAAGGACGTCGATCACGAGTCCACGCCGGCGCAGTACATGGTGGGGCAGCGGCAGCCGGTCGCGCGTCATCTGGTCGCGGGAGGATGCCGGACGGATCTGCTGATGGTGGCGGCCCTGGGAGACCTCGCACGCACCCGTGCCCATCTCGATGCGGATCCGGCACGCGTCGGCATGCGGGTGGACAACGACTGGTTTCCGAAGGCCAATCCGAAAGCAGGCGGCACGATCTACAACTGGACGCTGGACTTTTACGCGTCCGCTCACGAAGTGGCGAAGAGGTTCGGGCACACCGACGTGCTCGATCTGCTCTTCGAGCGCACGCCTCCGGCTGCCCGCGTCGTGGAAGCGTGCTGGATCGAGGACGAGGCAAAGGCCCGTGAGGGGCTTGCCGCCGCTCCTGGATTCGCCGGTGCGCTCTCGGACGGCCAGCGTCAGCTGCTGGCGCACGCGGCGCGAAACAACCGGACGACAGCCGTCCGGCTGTTCCTCGAGTGCGGGCTGCCCGTCGATACCGTTGGACAGCATCAGGGAACGCCGCTTCACTGGGGCGCGTTCCACGGCAACGCCGGCATGGTGCGCGAGATCCTGCGATTCAACCCGCCGCTCGAGGCCACGGACCGCGATTTCAAGGCGACGCCGCTGGGCTGGGCGATGCACGGGTCCGAGCACGGCTGGTATGTCAGCACCGGAGAACATGCGCAGGTCGTCGAGCTGCTGCTGAACGCCGGCGCGAGACGCCCGGAGACGATCAGCGGCAGCCTTGCAGTTCGGGAAGTACTTCAGCGGCATTCCTGACAGCCTGGCTTTACGAAGAGGTGTCCGTCATGCGCTTCAGAAAGTTTTCGGAATTCGCGATCACAGCCGCGCTCGTCGTCCTGGTGCCGGCGGCACCGCCGGTCGCCGCGCAGGGGCGTCTGGCGGGCGCGAAGGCGATCCGCTGCACGTTTCCGCGAAACGCCACGGGGTCATGGACAAAGGAAGGCGCCGCCGACGCCTCGTTGAAGCCGTCAACGCTGGTGCTGCGCTTCGACACGATCGACTTCGACGAGAGCACGGCCCAGCTGCGCAACGGTCAGGTGGGCTCGGAGGTGGTGGTCCGGACGGCGGAGGGCTACGTCCACTTCATGCAGGTGTTTCGGACTGGACCCATCTACGTGACGACAGTGTTCGCCCGGGAGCCGGATGGCAAGCTCAAGGCGGTGCACTCGCGTCATGAGTACTTTGCGGTGCCGCTCCCTGGCGCCACGTCGAGCCCGGAGCAGTACTACGGCGAGTGTGAAGTCGTGAGCTAGTTCTCGAACTGCTGGACGTACTGCCTGGCGCGGCGCAGGTTGCGCTGGTTCTGCTGTGTGTCGGGCGCCAGGCGCACGTATTCGCGAAACTGCTTCGCCGACTCGTCGAACTTGCCCTCGAGGCGGAAGAGCTCTCCAAGGTTGAATCGCGCGTTGTAGTGATCGGGGTAGATCCGGATCACGTGGCGGAGCGCCTCGGCCGCTTCCACGTCACGATCGAGATTGGCCAGCGCGGTGGCGAGATTGTAGTAACCGATCGTCGAATCGGGATCGATGCGGATGATCTCGCGAAATTCGGCGGCGGCCTGTTCCGTCTGCCCCTGCCCGGCGAGCGCGACCGCCAGGCCGTTGTGCGCATCGGCCCAGTCGCGATCGAGTCGGATCGCCTCACGGTACTCCGCGATGCCTTCCTCGTCTTTCCCCTGCTGCCGGAGAATCAGTGCCAGATCGGTATGCGCAACGGCCGATTGGGGCGCGATCTTCAGGGCTTCGCGTACCTCGAGGATCGCCGCGTCGAACTTGCCCTGCAGACGAAGCACCTCGGCGAGCTTGAGATGCGCGGCAGCGGATCCTTCGCCGCCAGCCAGAGCTTTTCGATACCACTCTTCCGCCGCCTCGGGTTGTTCCGCGTCGAGCAGCAGGTCGCCCACCAGCAGGTGCACCAGCGGCGAGTCCGGGAGGATCGCTCGAGCCCGCTCGGCGAGCTGTCCGGCACGCGTGCGCCCGTTCTCGGACGGAACGCGCCCCCCAACCGTTGCGGGTTCGGTCCGTGCGATCGCGGCGGTGGCCTGGGCTGTGAGGTGTGTGACCGTGATCGCGCGCAGCGTGTCTTCCTGCGGCGGTTTCTGCGTGTCAAGACGTCGATAGAGATCCTGCGCCCTCGTCCAGGCCGTCACGACGGCCGCGGAAGCATCCGGATCATGCCGGATGGCGCTGATCCGTCTCGCGGTCCCTTCGAGGTCGAATTGCGCTGTCTCGACGACGCTCGCGGCCAGGGCCTCGAGCTGGGCGGCTGTCAGTCGGAGAGCCTGAACATCTGCCCTGGCCTGCAATTGCGCGACTGCGGATCGCCACACCTTGCGCTGGCTATCCACGTCAGCCCTCGTCGTCTGAGCCAGGGAGGGCGCCGCGCATGCCAACAGTGCGATGCCAGAGACGATTCGAAGGGCGAAGTTCATCCGGTCGCTTGAAGTCTAGTCCACCCTCGTTGGCGGCGGAACGCCCCCGATTCCGGATTCCCGGTGTCTATGGCCGGTATGCACCGCATCATCACAATCGCAGCGGCGTTCGCTCTGATCTGGGCGGTGACGCTGGCGGGGGACTCCCCAATGGCGGTCCAGCAGACAGGGCCGCCGGGTGCGCCGCTCCCGCCATCGGGAGGCGGCCGAGGGCCGAATCCGATGACTGGCCTCGTGGGTCTTGTTGACACGCCGACAGCGGGACCGGACGCCCCGAGGTTCGAGGTCGCCTCGGTCAAGCGCAATAAGACCGGAGCCAATGGAGCGACCGACCTTCGTGGGCTCGCCGGTGGCCAGGTGCGGATGACTAACGCCACCCTGCGCATGATGATTCGGAGTGCGTATCGGTTGACGTTGACCGACGAGATCGTGGATGGCCCGGCATGGCTCGACACCGATGGATTCGACGTCGACGCCAAACCGGCCATGCCGGTGACGCTGCTCGAGTCCTCCTACATGATGCGGACGTTGCTCGCCGATCGCTTCCAGCTCGTCGTCCGAAAAGAAGCGCGCGAGAAGCCGATCTACGCGCTGGTGTCGACCCGCCGCGATGGAAGCCTGGGGCCACAGATCAAGCGGCCGGTTGGCGAGTGCACGATGGTGGTGCCGGCGTTCGCGCGTCCGGCCGGAAGCGTGGACAGCACGACAGGCGTCGTGAAGCCTGGCGCGTCGCCGGTTCCCGGACAAGCGGGGCGAAGATGCGGCATCGGCCCCGAGGGAGGTGCCGTGAAAGCCGGATCGGTCACGATGACCGCGCTCGTCGGGTTTCTCACACCGCTGATGGATCGGCCCGTTGTGGACAGGACCGGACTGACCGGCACGTTTGACTTCGATCTTCGCTATGACGGCGCGTCAACGCCTGGCCTCGGCCGTATCGGAGGCGGACGCGGTCCAACTGCACTGGGGGCGGCGCCAGATCCGGCCGCATCGTCTATCTTCACCGCGCTGCAGGAGCAACTGGGGCTGAGGCTGGATTCACAGCGTGGACCCGTTGACGTGCTCGCAGTGCTCCGGGCGGAGTTGCCGACGGAGAACTGACGCTCTCCTGATGGGGCGCCCCTGAAGGGACGCCCTACTGAGCGTGTCAGTTCTGACAGGCTGAGGGGGCGCCCTACTCAGGTGGGTCAGTTCCCGTCGGCTGTCACGTTTGCGCCTCTGTGGCGTCAGTCCGGAAGCGGAAGCTTCCCTGGCTGCCGCGGCGGTCTCTGCGCTTCCGACGCGGAGCCGCGCAACTGTTCCGAGTCCGACCCCTTCAGCCGCTCAATTTCGCTGGCGCGCATGCGCTCGCGATCCTGTTCGAGCTTGTTAGGGTCGAGACCATGTTCCTTGGCGAAACGGTCCTGCTTACGCACCTGTCGCCTCCCTGAAAAGAGTGAGCAACAAATAGAGTGCAAGCGTCACGCCCGGGCACATTGCTGATGACTTGGCACATCAAGCAAGCATCGGGCTGTCAATAGAGGTGAGTCAGGACCCTCGTTTGCAGCAAACGCGGCCGTTCGCATGTCTGAAGGAGGGCACATGAAGCGTTTCTATTCGACGAGCGTCTCTGCGCTGGCGTGTTCGATCGGTATGGCCGCGTTCGCGCACTGGACACTCCAGGCGCAGGCGGCGAACACATCCGCACAGAAGGTCGCTCCAGAGCAGGTGACCGTCAGCGGGTGTATCCAGCGGGAGACCGACTATCGACGCGCTCGAGACGCCGGACGAGGCGGCGTCGCAGGCACAGGCCTGGGCGCGGGAAATGAGTTCGTGCTGATGAACACGGCGATGATTCCGGCATCGGCGCCGGCTGGCGGAGCGGCAGCGGGTACTTCCGGAGCGGGCATGGCCTACGAACTGACCGGGGCCAACGAAAAGCAGGCGAGTCAGTTCATCGGCCAGCGAGTCGAGATCTCAGGAACGCTCAAGGCCGCGGAAGTGACCGCGTCCGGTCGCGCGACGGGAGGCGCGACGGCGGGCAAACCGCCCGAAGGCATCGACGTGGCAGGGCAGGATCTCAAGCTGCGCGAGCTGGAGGTCACCTCGATCAAGAAAACGTCTGGCACGTGTCCCGCCCCGTAAGAGCGGAGTTCGCGCGGGAGCGCCGACGCGCTCCCGCCCGCTGTGAATCCATTAATTGAGGGCGACTATAGGGTATTTTTAGTGAACCGCATGCGCATTCTGTTCTCGATGCGCCATCCGGGCGTGCTGCGGAATTTCGCATCGACGCTCGAGGCGCTCGCCGGACGTGGCCATCAGATTCACCTTGTCTTCGGCCAGCTCGATACGGAGCAGGACGACCGGTTGCTCGACGAGCTCACACGGACGTTCCCCGGCATCACCTCGGACGAGATCAGCCGCAAGACATCCTGGCGATTCTGGCTCGGCGTCGGCCGCGTGGCTCGATGCAGCGTGGACTACTTCCGATATCTGACGCCGGAATACGACCACATCATCAGCCTGAAGGAGCGGGCGCGGGCGAAGGTGGTTGCGCCAATGCGCTGGCTGATCGAGCGCCGCATCTGGCGCGGAACCGCGGCCCACCGGTTTCTCACGAAGGCGCTGCTCGCAGTTGAACGCGCCGTCCCGGTCGACCGCGCCGTGTTCGACCTGGTCGAGCGTGAGCGCCCTGACCTTCTGCTCGTCGCACCGCTCGTGGACATCGGGTCGGATCAGGTGGACTACGTCAAGGCTGCGCGTCGTCTCGGCGTCCGCTCGGCGCTGCCGGTCCTGAGCTGGGACAACCTCACCAACAAGGGCCTCATCCGTCTCCAGCCGCAGAAGGTCCTTGTCTGGAACGAAGCGCAGAAGACCGAAGCAGTCACGATGCACGGCACGGATCCCTCCGACATCGTGGTGACCGGGGCCATGGTCTACGACCAGTGGTTTGCCCGCAGGCCGAGCTCGACCCGGGAGGAATTCTGCGCGCGCGTCGGCCTCGATCCGTCACAGGTGATCCTGCTGTACCTGTGCTCGTCGCCGTTCATCGCACCGGATGAAGTGACCTTTATCGAGGAGTGGATTGCCGCTGTGCGCCGCGCGCCGGATCCGCGGATCCGCACGGCGGGGCTCCTGATTCGTCCGCATCCAGAAAACCTGCAGCCGTGGCTGCAGTTCGGCGAGAACAGGCTCGAGAACGTCGCGGTCTGGCCGCGTGGCGGCGTCAGCCCTGTAGACGACGAGTCGAGGAACGACTTCTACGACTCGATGTACCACGCCGCGTGCGCGGTGGGCATCAACACGAGCGCCCAGATCGAGTGCGGCATCGTGGGGCGTCCCGTCTTCACCATCCGCACGCCCGCTTATCACCGCACGCAAGAAGGGACGCTGCACTTCCGCCACCTGACGACCGAGGGAGGAGGCCTCCTGAACCTGGCGGATGATCTCGAGACCCACGTCCGCCAGATGGCCGAGGCGCTGGACGATCCGGAGGGAACACGGCGCCGCGTCGAAGGTTTCGTGCGGGCGTTCACGCGCCCGCATGGCCTGTCAGTCGAGGCCACGCCGCTGATGGTCGAAGCGATCGAGCAGCTCGGCGCCACGCCGCCGCCGGCGCCTGAGCGGCTGCCGCTCTCTGTGTATCCGCTGCGACTGGTCCTGCTTCCATTCGGGCTCCTGCTGCTGCTGACGAGGCGTGTGTCGCGGGTGACCCGCAAGCGGGAACGGCAGCTTCGCCCGATCACGGTGACCGGCACCCTCGTGCAAATGACGCTGTCCGTGTTCGATTGGCTGCTCAGCCTGCGGCCGATCCGAAACTTCGTGAAGAACCGGATCATCCCGCGGGCGCTCTCGAGGCTCTCGACGGTCGATGCACCGAGCGAAGAGGCTGTTGCCGCCACTCACATGCTGGAGCGTGTCGCGCGCGGCAGCGCGCCGGTGGTCGTCGGCCCGTGGGTCAGTGAGGTCGGCTTCGAGCTCTTGTACTGGATTCCGTTCCTGAACTGGGTGAAGGCGAATTACCCGATTGCCGCCGAGCGGGTGGTGGTGGTGTCACGCGGCGGTTGTGGCGCCTGGTACCGGGAGTTCGGCGGGCGATATATCGACCTGTTCGACTATTACACGCCGGAGGAGTTCCGCCAGATCAGCGAACAGCGGATCACCGACCGGAAGGCCAAGCCGCGGACGATCTCGGAGTTCGATCGGGACATCCTGAAGCTCGTGCAGCAGAAGCTGCAGCTGCGCGACAGCGAGCTGCTGCACCCGACGCACATGTACCGCCTGTTCAATGAGTTCTGGCAGCGCGATGGTTCGGTCAGCGTTGTCGAGAACTTCACGAAGTTCGTGCCGCTTCCAGCGGCGGAGGCGGGTGAGCTGGCGGGCCGGCTGCCCGACGACTACGTGGCCGTCCGGTTCTATTTCAACGACGCGTTTCCCGACACCGCTGCCAATCGCCGGTTTGTCGACGAGCTTGTCAGTGCCCTGGCTGAAAGCACGGACGTGGTCGTGCTGACTCCTTCGGAACAGATCGACGATCATCAGGATGTTCCAATTGCGCGACGCGGGCGGGTGCATCACGTGGCGCAGTGGATGTCGCCGCGGACGAATCTCGAGGTGCAGTCCCAGGTGATCTCGCGTGCCCGTGCGTTTCTGGGCACGCATGGCGGGCTGTCGTATCTGCCGCCGTTCTATGGCGTGAAGTCGCTGTCGTTCTATTCCGATCCCGCATCGTTCTCACAGCAGCATCTCGAGCTGGCGAGGCGGGTCTTCACGCGGCTGCGGCCCGGCTCGTATGTCGCCCTGCACGTGGACGACCTCGACACGCTGCGATTCACGCTCGGGGAGCGGTTTGCCGCGGTCGGACAGATCCGCTCGCGGCTCTGACGTAGTGTCCGCCTTCAGGCGGACCCCGCTCATCAGCTAGACTGACACACGCATGTCCGTGATCACCGCCGCCAGCAACGTGATCGGTCGCACCTGGCGTCACACGAGTAAGGGCGTCAACCGTGCGCGCCGGCACTTCCTCCATCGCGCCCGCTACAGCACGGCGGGTCGCGCCATGCTCGGCGCGATCGAGGCGGCGAGCTCGCCGAGGGACGCGATCCAGCGCCGGCAGGCGGCCGCGGCCTACAACAGAAGCCATCACGACACGCGGCTCGATCGGCGCGATGGCTACGCCGTGCTGCAGCCTGGCGCAGTCGCCAATACAGACGAGATCATCGCGCTGTCGCTGCAGCTGTTCGAGGAGAAGCAGCGGCAGGCCGAAGCCGAGGCTGCGGCCGGCAAGTCCAAGAAGTGGGCGTTCCTGCGCAGCATCCTGACCAATCAGGATCTCGCGCGGAATCCGAAGCTCGTCGACTTCGCGTTGTCGGATCCGCTGCTCAGCCTCGTGACCAACTACCTCGGAACGATCCCGCACCTCAATCGCATCGATTTGCTGTACTCAATCAACCATGGCGGCGAAGATGCGATTTCGAGCCAGATCTATCACCTCGATCCCGAGGGGACACGGCAGGCCAAACTGTTCATGAACCTGCGGGATGTCGGCCCGGACGAAGGGCCGTTCACGTTCATCCCGGCCAGCGAAACAACGCGGATCGTGAACACGATCAAGAAGCAGCGTCCCGCGGAGGTCGAGATGGCGGCGGGCCGCTATCTCGACGACGAGCTGGAGTCGGTGAGCGGGCTCGAAAAGGCGATCAGCGTGGACGGCCCGCCGGGAAGCGCCGCGCTCGTGGACACCTCACGCTGCCTGCACTTCGGCAGCCGCGTGAAGCCGGGGACCTACCGGCTGTGCCTGTACGTCCAGTACTGCACGTCGCGTGAGCACGGGAACATGTTCGACGCCTCCCGCTACGCGCACGATCAGGTCCGCTATCTCGCGACGGTCAACAGCGCGCGAATGCCGCAGGGTGCCGTTGCCGCACCGCATCAGATGTAAATCATCGATGAATGATGAGTGATGAATGATGATTTGATTGGATGAAATGCCCATCTGATTATTTGAGCATCGGAAGGCGTCATTTGATCATTGCCCGGTGGGGCGTTTGCGCCGACCGACGTTGACGCATCCTGCGATTGGCCGGCGATCCGCTGGATTCTCGGGACGTTAAGAGGGCCTTCGACGAACGGAGCAAGTCAGCAGCCAGGGTTGTCCAAGCAACGCGAACGCTCAATAAACCAATGAATTGATGCAGATGCTCAAATCATCAATCATCGACGTTGCAAATACTTCCTCCAATCATCCGTTCATCCTTCTCAAATTCCTCGTACCAGCAGGTCGCGATACTGCCGGAACACCCGCCGCTACCGGGCCCGATCCGGTCCGTTGACCTGTTCGAACACGCGCGGCGGGGCAGGAAGCCCCTTGGCCTTGGCTTCGGCCGCCTCGCGTTCGTAGGCGCGCTCGGCCGACAGCACGTTGCGCATCGAGTGATTGCCCTCGTGGCAGGCGTATTCGTAGATCTCGTAGTCCGGCTGCTGCGTGATGGTCAGCCGCATCGTGAAGGGCTTGGTGAACGTCTGCGGGTCGTTGACGGTGATCTCGTAGTCGATCATGTCCGGATCGACGCGCGTGAACCGCTCCGTCAGGTGGAGCGCCGTGCTGTGCGTGGCGCCGCCCACCGCCGTCCTGTCGGTGAAGTTAGTGGATTCCACCACGAGCGTGTCGCCCTCCCAGTGGCCGCGCGCGTCTCCCATCCAGAGCTGGAGGTTCGAGCCGAGCCGCGGCTTCGGGTCGAGCGGGATGATCCGGGTGTCGTGAATCATCTCGTAGGTGATGACCACGGCGTTGGGCGTCTGCATGATCCGCGCGCCGTTGCCGTACACAGCCGGCATGAAGGACCCGATCGCGCCGCGCGTGATGCAGCGGTCGTAGAGCGAGAAGTCCTGAATCGAGTTCCAGGGGCCGACACCGAACGAGCCGCCCTGACGCGGGCGGGCTCTCGATGCCGCCGTCGTCGACGGCACGCGGCCATCGGGCGGATCGATCACCATCGACGTGTAGCTGAACTCGCGCGAGCCCTCTTCGTTGCGGAAGGTGCCGGTTCTGGCATCGTCGATCACGCGGGCGTTGAGGCGTGCCTTGGCGCGCGCGGCGAACTCCTGATCGGTGAGGTATTGGCGCGTGCCGTACTGCGCCGCGCGCGACGTCGGGACGCCCTTCATGTCGTCGGTCGTCCAGGTGCCGGAGAGATCCGGGTGCCCCCACGGCGTCCGTGGCACTTTCCAGTTCGGATTCACCCGCTTGGCAGCCTTCGCCTCGGCCGATCCGGCGGCCTGCGCCGCGGCGGGGGGAGCCGTCCATGCGGCTACGATCGCCGTCAACACAACGCCAGTCAGAATCTGTCGCATCGCCTACCTCTTGAGGTCTTCGAGCAACTGCGAGAGACGTTCCCTGGAGGCCAGATCCATCGGCCCGACGCTCTCTCCAAGCTGCATGGTCGAATAGACAGCCGGATCATACGCTGGCCATTGCGGGAGTCCAGTGGCGTTCGGGTCTGATTTCTTCGCGAAGTTCGTCACGTATGACGAGACCGTGTCAGCGAGCTTCTGGTCCACGGGCTGCCACGGCCGCTTGAGCCTGCTGAGCGTGTTGAACACGTAGGGGAGTTCCCCGCTGTGAAAGGCGCCAAACTCCGGGTGCTCCGGCCAGGGAATCGCACGATCGAAGAAGTAGGTGTAGACGCGCTTGCTTGCCTTCGCCTGATCGGCGGCCCATAGGTGCATCGAGACGCGGGCGCGTTCGCGAGCGGCAGCCTTTTCGGCGGGGGTCGTGCCGCCGATGCCGAGATCGTCGGCCACGAACCCGACCATCAGAGGCACCTGGTCTGCAGGTGCGTCGGCCGGCAGCACCCAGCCGTCCACAACGGGGCTGCTCGGAACGGTTGGTGCCCCTGCACCGCTGCCGGGGACGAATGCGGTCGAGGGCAACGCGCGGAGTTCGGCGAGCGTCGGTGCGCCCTTCGCCTGGGCATACGCGAGGCCGGCTTTTTCCCGATCCTGAAGTGTGGCGTTTCCGCCCAGTGCGTTGCGGCCGAACAGTCCGGGACCGCTCAGTGCGATCGCACGTGCGAACAACCCCTTCGACAAGGGTGAGCGCATGAGATCGGCGACCGAAATCGCTCCGGCCGACTGGCCGAAGATGGTGACCTGAGCCGGGTCGCCTCCGAAGCCGGCGATGTTCCTCTGCACCCACCGCAGCGCGGCGATCTGATCGAGCAGGCCGTAGTTGCCGGACGATCGGTTCGCCGACTCCTGCGTCAGCTCGGGATGGGCGAGAAAGCCGAGCGGACCGACACGATAGTTGATGGTGACGACGACGACGCCTTTGCGGGCGAGTGGAGAGCCGTCGTACACGGCAATCGCGCTCGAGCCTTCGGTGAATCCGCCGCCGTAGATCCAGACCATCACGGGCAGGCGGGCCGACGCGTTCTTCGCCGCGGTCCAGACGTTGAGGTAGAGGCAGTTCTCGCTAATCGGTCCCTGCGCCATGAACTCTTCTGTCCAGGGCAGTCGCGAACGCGGCTGGCTCTGGATGCAGCTAGGGCTGAACTGATCGGCCTTCCAGTCGGCGTTTCGATAGGTAGCAGGCTGGGGGGGACGCCATCGCAGGTTCCCGACCGGAGGCGCCGCGTACGGAACGCCAAGGAACGCCGTCACACCGCTCGACGTCGGTCCGGCCACCACCTCGCCCGAATCGGTTCTCACGGAGTCGATCGCGGCGCGGGAAAGGACGGACGCCATCGCAATCGCGGCAACGCACATCAACACTCGCATCCATGTGCTCGGGTGACCGTGGGTCCTCATGACAGCCTATATATCAGAAGGTTTTGGTACCCCATACTGGTGGGGTTCTGTTGATGCTAACAGGTGTGCTGCCCTCGCATATAGAGGAGCACCGGGACTATTGCTGGTGTCGTGACGCGACCCGCTCGGTGGCGACCGTGACCGATGCGGAGCGCTTCATCGAGCAGGTCGGATTTGCCTCGGCGCTGACCGATTCGCGGCGTCCCGGACCCTCGCTGTACGTTGCCGTCTGCGGACGCCGCGATGCCGTGCTGCCGCGCCAGGTACAAAAGGATCCCGAAACGTCGCTGGCATGGACGCTGAAGGATCAGATCGTCCGGCGCGGAAAGGTGTACTACGGCAAGCTGGCGCGCGGGAAGACGATGTTCATTGCTCCGCGCATGGTTCCGCACTTCCATGCGATATGGGGCGTGCGTCCGTCGCAGGAACGCCAGCGGCTGAGCGCCCCTGCGCGAGCCGTGCTCAAGGTCCTTCGCCGCGAGTGGGAGATGGCGTCGTCCGATCTGCGGGTCGAATCGGGCCTGACCGACCGAGCGGCGTTCATGCGGGCACTCGACGAGCTGCAGGCGGCGATGATCGTCGTGCCGAGCGAAGCCGTGTATCTGCCGAAGTTCACGTATCTCTGGACGCTCGCCATCGGGCGATTTCCGGAGCTTCTGCAGCAGCGAGTCAAACGAGAGATCGCCGTCCGCGAGATTGCCAGATGCTTCCTGCGGGGAGCGGGCATGACCCTTCGCGGCGAGCTCGCGCGCGTCACCGGTCTGTCGCGGCCGGAAGCCGGCCTGGGGAATCGCGCCCTCGTCGACGAAGGGAGCGCGTCGATGCTTGCCCCTGGAGCCTACCGCGTCAGCGAAGCCACGACGGCGTTGCGCGGCGGCAGTTGATGGTGCCACTATTGCGCCGCTGGAGGAGTCACTGATGCGCCTGGTCCTAGCTGCTTCGCTGCTGGTTGCCACTGCGGTTCCCGCGGCGGCACAACCGTTCGCCAACGCCAAGACGTCGCTTGCCGGGTATACGACGGCCAACGCCGCGCCGCGCAAGATGTGCGAGGCGATGTCGGCATTCAAGAGCGATGGCGTCACGACGATTCAGGCGCGGGTGGTGGCGGCAACAGCCGACACGCCTCAGCACTGCCGCGTCGTCGGCGTGATCGCGCCTGAAGTGGCGTTTGAAATCAACCTGCCGGATCAGTGGAATCGCCGCTTCTACATGACGGGCAATGGCGGGCTCGCCGGCGATGCGCTCGACACTCCGACGAACGCCGACAGGACCGCGGGCCTGAGCAACGGATTCGTCCATGCGCGGACCAACACAGGCCACGACGCGCGCAAGGAACCAAGTGGCTCGTTCATCCTGAGCAATCCGCAGAAAGCGATCGATTACGCCTACCGAGCCGTCCACGTCACGGCGGAGCTGGCGAAGAAAGTGGCGGCTGACTACTATTCGCAGCCCGTCCAGTACTCCTATTGGAATTCCTGCTCGAACGGCGGCCGTCAGGGGCTGCTCGAGGCGCAGCGCTATCCAGACGACTTCGACGGCATCGTCGCCAATGCACCGTGGGTCAACCAGACCGGGTTCACCATCGGAGCGATGTGGAATCAGAAGGCGATGACCCAGGCGCCTGTGTCACCGGCGAAGATGCTGCTGGTCGCGCAGAAGGTCATGGACAAGTGCGACGCGATCGACGGGCTCAAGGACGGACTCATTGACGATCCGCGCGCGTGCCGCTTCGATGCCGTGCGCGACGTGCCGGCCTGCGCCGCCGGCGTCGATGGCGCGGACTGCCTGACTGCCGCGCAGGCCGCGACGGTCAACGCGGTCTACAGCGGTCCGACCAGCAAGGGGAAGCCGTTCATGTCGGGCTTCATGCCTGGCAGCGAAGCCGCGAACGCCGCAGCAAACGGCGCCACGCAGAGCGGATGGGTCGGGGCCATCGTGCCGGCGCAGCCGGGCGCCAAGCCCGCCGACTTCAATCTGGCGGAAGGCGTGATGCGCTACCTGATCCTCGATCCCCCCAGGGCGGAGTACGACGCGATGACGTTCGACTATGACCGGGACACGGCGCTGATTGAGCGCTGGAGCAAGCTGGCCGACGCCAAGCAGACGGATCTCTCGAAGTTCCGGAGGAGCGGCGGCAAGCTGATCATGACCTACGGGTGGGCGGACCAGATCCTTCAGCCGTTGATGGGTGTCGATTACTACGAAGAGCTCGTCAAGAAGAACGGCAGGAACACGTCCGACTTCGCACGCCTGTTCATGGTGCCGGGGATGGCGCACTGCGCCGGCGGCGTGGGACCCGATCAGACCGATTCGGTGACGGCCGTGATCGACTGGGTCGAGAAGAACAAGGCGCCCGACTCGCTCCTGGCGAGCAAGATTACGAAGGGTGCCGTCGTTCGCACGCGTCCGCTGTGCCCGTATCCGCAGGTGGCGCGCTACAAGGGGCAGGGAAGCATCGACGAGGCCGCGAATTTCAGCTGCGTGGCGCCACCGCGAAAGTGAGCGGCGGTATCAGGGCGCCTATCGGCCAGGCGCCTTGAGCTGGATCTCCGCGCCGGGCCGGGTCACGACCACGTTGACCGTGCCGAGAGCGGGCGCCTCGGGCACACGCAGGTAGTACAACCCCGGGGTGGCGGCCGGGAACTCGAACGATCCGTTCCGGCCCACCGCGCTCTTGAGCGATCCCACGATCGGCCCGGTCATTTCAACCGTGGCCGGCGACGCGAGGCCGGTGATCGTGCCTCGAATCCACGGCAGATCGCGCGGCGTGTTCACGGTGAGGAGGACACCGGAGATGTCGGCGTTGCCCACCGTCAGTCCCTGCGCCAGATCCTGTGAGCCAAGGCGGGTCGCCGTCAGCGCATAGCCGCTCGGCAGGCCGCGGAACTCGAAGCGATGGCGCGCGGACTGTGCGCGAGCGGTGAACGTGCCGTCTGCGTTGATGGGGACCGGCACGTAGCTCTTCTCCGACACGAGCGCGAGCAAACCGCGAGGGATTGGCCCGCTCGTCGTCGTGATGCGTCCGCTGATGACATGGGTTGGCGGCCGCTTGATCTCCAGCGCCGTCGAATCGGCTTCGCGGATGTCCACGGCGATCGAGCCGAAGCCGGGCGGCGTGGGGAAGATGCTGACCAGATATCTCCCCGCGGGCACGCGTCCGAACGCGAATTGCCCGTCGGCCGCAACAGGAATCTCCGCGAGCTCCGCCAGCGACACGCCCGAGAGCACCGCGATTTCGCCAGTGCCCGCCACAGGCGGCGGCGTGACTCGTCCGCTCACGCGAGCGCCGATGGGCGTGACCATCTTGACGTCCGCCGTCGCGGGTTCGCCGGCAGCGACGGTGACCGCACCGGCCCGCAGTGGTTCCCGTTCGCCTGGATAGTAGGTGCCGACGCCGACCAGGCCGGCTGCCACGAGGTACTGCCCTGGCGGAAGGTTGGTCAGGCGATAGCGTCCCTGATCATCGGTCTGCGTCACGCGCGTGGGCGCCGGCGGGATGTAGTAGTTCAGGCCTTCGACCGCCTTGGGCGGCGGCGCCGGAATAGCTGCCACGCGCACAGCAGTCGCGGGCGTCCCTTCGCGCGTCAGCACCTGTCCGGTGATGACGCCTTGAGCCGCACCACCGGCACCTCCCGGCGCGCCCTGGAGCAGCAGAAAAAGAGCGAGGATGAAAGCTGTCACGGCGGTCGATCATACCCCGCGGACGCGACAGATAATGATCGCGCTCCCTTGAATCCGGACTCGTCGCTTTCGAATCCGCTGGACGGCGTGACGACGCTCGCCGCCCGTTCGGCGGCCTTTCCGCTCACCCGCGCACAACTCGTGGCGCTGTCGCTGACGGTGATCGTCGCCGCCGCCCTGACCTTCCGCACCAGCGGCCTCGCCAGCTCCGGCCTGAGTGACGACGAGGTGACGAAGCTCCGTGCGGCGCAGGCGTATTCGCGTGGTGACTTCAGCGTCAATGCCGAGCATCCGATGCTCATGAAGCTGGCTGTGTGGGGAAGTCTTGGCGTCGCTGACGGATGGAACCGGATCGCGCCGGAGCGGTACCACTTGCCGGTGGAAACGGCGCTGCGGCTGCCGAACGCCATGGCTGGCACGGCCACCGTCCTGGCTCTGTACGGCGTGGCGCACGCCTACTTCGGGACAGCCGTGGCGCTGGTCGCCGCGATGCTGCTCGCGCTCGACCCGAACGTCTCGGCGATCAACAGAATCGGCAAGGAAGACACGTTCATCGTGTTGTTCTTCATGCTCGCCGTGTGGTGCTACGAACGCGGCAAGCAGGTCGGCGTCACCGACAGGAGCGGCGCGCAACCGTGGTACATGGCGAGCGCGGCGGCGTTCGGGCTCATGATGGCGTCGAAGTACCTGCCGCACCTGTACGGCCTGTATCTGCTGGCCAACGTCGTGACCCTGCGCAATGACGGTGGCAGCAGTCCGGTCAAGCGCCGATTCTTCATGGCGATGGGCGTGGCGTTCACTGCGGCGAACTTCGCCCTCTTCCTGCCGCCCACATGGTGGAACGTGCTGGGCTACGTGCAGGGAGAGACGCTCATGCACCATGGGTATCCGTACGCCGGCCGCCTGTGGGTCACGGACGTGCCGATTTCCGCGCTCGGCGTTCCGCCCACGTTCTACCTGATGTTCGTGTTGACCCGGATGCCGCTCGTCGCACTTGCCGGTTGCGTCGTGGGCGCTGGCATCACCCTTGGCCGCAGGCGCGAGCGTGGGTACGGGTTCCTGCGCGTGATGCTGTTCTTCCTCGCGGTGGGCTGTTCGGCGATGGCGGCGAAGTTTCTTCGGTACGGCCTGCCCATCCTGGTGCTGCTCAATCTCATGGCCGCCGTTGGAATCGTCGCCGGGCTCAATTGGCTGCTCACGCGCCAGACGCGCGAGGTGCGATCGGTGGCGCTGTCCGCCGCCTGCGCCACGCTGGCGGTGATGCTGTTCGCCGGTCAGGCGCAGGCCTCGCCGCACTTCGCGATGCATCGCAACGTGCTGGCGCGGTGGCTCGACGCCGACGGCCGGCGCTTTCCCGAGGCAGGCTATGACTACGGCGTGCGCGAGGCCGTTTCGATGATCGCAGCGACGGCCCGGCCTGGGGCGGTGATCGTGAGCGATGTTCCATCAATCGTCCGCTTCTATCTGGAGCGGGAGGGCAGGACGGACATCGCCATCCGCTCGTTTTCCGTGCACGGCCTGTCTCCGGATGCGACGGAACAGTGGGTGTTTGTACAGGATGCGCGCGTGTATTTCGAAACAGAGGAGCTCATCGCTCAGCTCCGTCGCCGTCACGAACCGGTGGCGATCTACGGGTTGGAAGGCGTTCCTCTTCTCGAAGTGTTTCGACTGTCAGCGTTGTGAAGGTGTATTCCTGAGGCTGATTCCTGCCTCCTCCCGTTGGCATCCTGCTCGCAGGCGTCCAGCGGCGCAGGAGGCAATCAGTGGTTCAGTACAACAATTACGATCGATATGAACAGACGCGGACAGGGCGTACCGGTTACGCGGAGTGGATTGCGCTGGGAGCGATCGCCGCCGGCTCCGTCGGGGCCGTTGTCGGGTTAGCGGCCAGCCGCCGCGGCCGGACGTCGCGTTTCCTGGGCGATCAACCGATCGCGCCCGACTCCATCACAGCCCCGCACGGCGACAAGCTGCGGGGCGCCGTTATTTAGGAGCGCCCTTCACGATCGGATCGAGGGTCGCCGTCGACACCGAATGATAGAGCGGCCGGGCGCGCGCGTAGATGCGTCGCGCTTCGGCCTGGCCCCAGTCCGTCTTCATCAGATCCTCGTACAACGGGCGGAGGAACTTGCGCCGTCCCTGCGACGTGAGGAATCGCTCGAGCGCCGGCAGGGCCGGCGTGTAGTGGTTCCTGATGGCGACGCGAAGCCAGGCGAAGAGGACTTCCGCGTTTCCGCGTGCGCTGAGGGCGAACGTGCGATCGAGGTCGGCCAGCTGGGTCGCGGACAGCCTGTCAGGCAGTGAGCCGAGGAAGTGCTGCCATTCCTGCGTGCTCCACCTCGAGGCAGCGGTGATCGCCGACGCCGGCGTGCCGGCCATGAACGCCTTGACGTCCTCCTCGACCCGGGCCAGTGCATCCGAAGCGGGAACGGGAGCGTTGGCTGGAAGGCCCGGCTCATACAGCCACTGCTGCAGCTTCGCGCGCTGCTCGAGCTGCGCGTCTCCCTTCAGCAGGTGCTGCCGAAGATCGGCGAGGAACCCCGCGGTGGTGATCGACTGAAACGCATGACGCTCGAAATAGCCGCGGAGGTACTCGTCGAACGTCCGCCGGCCGAACATTGTCTCGAGCATCCGCAGGAAGGTCGCCCCCTTTTCATACGGGATGTCACTGAAGCCGTCGTCCGGGTCGCGGCCCGTGAGATCGACGTGGAGGATGGTGTCCTTGCTCGTGGGGCCGCCCAGCCGCTTGATCTCCTCTTCGAGGCCGCGGCGATCGAGTACCTGCAGCATGTGCGCACGCCCCTCGCCGTAGAGCGCTTCCATCAGCCGGTTCTCGACGTATGTCGTGAACCCTTCGTTCAGCCAGAAGTCGCGCCACGTCGCGTTGGTGACGAGGTTCCCCGACCAGGAGTGGGCGAGCTCGTGCGCGATGAGCGACACGAGCGATCGGTCGCCGGCAATGATGGTTGGCGTGGCGAACGTCAGCCGGGGGTTCTCCATCCCGCCCAGCGGAAACGACGGCGGGAGCACGAGCACGTCGAAGCGGCCCCACCGGTACGGGCCGAGCAGCGCGTCGGCTGCCGTCACCATCTTTTCGAGATCCGCCAGCTCGTGAGACGCCGCGTCGAGCATCCTGGGCTCGGTGTAGACGCCGGTACGAGGTCCGACCTCGCGGAAGGCGATGTCTCCGGCGGCAATGGCGATGAGATAGGGTGGAATCGGATGTGTGAGGCGGAACTCGAACGTGCGGCCATCCTTGCTGCCCAGCCCCTGCGGCGTGAGCTGCTCGGCGCTCATGACCGCCCTGAGGTCTCGTGGCACCGTGATCCGCGCGGAGTAGGTCTGGCGAATGCCCGGCGAGTCCTGGGTCGGAATCCATGTGCGCGTGAAGATCGGCTCGCCCTGCGAGTAGAGGTACGGACGCTTGCCACCGGCCGTTTGTGACGGCTGAAGCCACTGCAGCGCCTCCGCGTCCGGGCTGGTGCGGTAGGCGATCGTGATCTCGTTGGCGCCGGGAGGCAGGTCCACAGTCAGCGACTGGCCGAGGATGCGGTCCGGTTTGCCGAGCGCGAACGGGACGTCAGCCTTCCCGGCGCTGACGCGCTGGATCTCGAGCCCCTTGGTGTCGAGCACGACCTGGCTGGCGGAGCCATTGCGCTGCAGGGTGAGCGTTGCCGTGCCGCTCAGGACACGGGCGTCGAAGTCGGCCCGCAGGTCGAGCGCGACATGCGTGACGCGCACCTCATCGGGACGGGCATAGCTGTGGGTGTCGCGTTCCTGCGTGGAGCTTGTCACGGACCGATCCGTTTCCGCGGCTGGTGGCCGTTCGCTCCCGCAGCCGATGGAGCCGCCTGCGCAGCCTATCGCAGCAACAAGAGAGACTGCGGTGCACGCCGACCTGAACATAGCCGAATTGTAAGTGACTCCCAGCGGGCGACGCCCGGTTCACAGATGCAGTGAGCCCGTTTTTGCATCCGCTGCACCTTCTGAACCAGGAGGCCGGGATGACATCAACGCTGGTCTGCCTCATCTGGGGGCACGCCGTCGACAACCATGTGTTCGCCGCGCAGGGACGTGCCTGCACGCGTTGCGGGAAGAACTTCCTCCATGACGACCCCGGCCCGGTGCGAATCGGCCACACGCTGTCGTGTTTCCTGAGCCACCACACCTACGAACCGGTCGGCGACCGGGACGGCCACGCGGAATACGCCTGCGTGCAGTGCGGGCATCCGCTGTTATTCAGCCAGGATGGAGATCCGTACCGGACGCGCGGTCGTTTTGAGAAACGTGTCCGCTACCTGTGTGGCCTGTTCGGGCATCAGGTGCACCGCGTGGCCGAACGCAACGGCGGCGTCGAGTACGCCTGCCACTGCGGGCATAGCTTCGTGCACCAGCCCGACCACTGCTCGCTCGTCCGGCATCCGCTGTCGTGCGTGTTCCTGGGACACTGGGTGTCGTTCGTCGGCACCCGGGGCCGTTTCAGTGAGTACGCATGCGTGACCTGCGGGCACCCGTTCCTGTTCACGCAGCGAAGCGATCTTCGACAAGCAGCCTAGTTCCTTTGAACCACGAAGATCACGAAGATCACGAAGTTCACCGTTTTCTCTCTTAGTGCTCTTCGTGTTCTTCGTGGTTAGGCAGTCAAGGGGGCGTATGCTACGCGCATGAACAAACCGCGCAACGTCCTCGGCGCCGGCATCGTCATCGCCGTCCTGGTGGTCGCGATTGCGACCGCGCAGCGGCCCGGAGTTCATCCCGTCAGCGGCCGTGTCTTCGCGCTGCCGATGGGCGTCGCCGGAGCGCCCTGGCTCGATCGTCGCGAACGCGAACGCGAAGAGGACCCGAACCTGGCGATGCGGCTGATGCGGATCGAACGCGGTTCCACGGTGGCGGATATCGGCGCGGGATCGGGCTACTTCACCGTCCGGCTGGCCAGAGCCGTCGGGATGATGGGCAGGGTCTACGCGGTGGACATTCAGTCCGGGATGCTGGAGTTGTTGAAGGGGGCGGTGGCGAAAGAAAGGCTCACCAACGTGGTCCCGGTGCTTGCCGCTGTCGACGATCCGCGTCTGCCCGAGCAGTCACTCGACCTCGCGCTGATGGTGGACGTTTATCACGAGCTCTCGTCTCCGCAGGTCACGCTCGGGCACCTGAAGCGGGCGCTCAAGCCCGGCGGCCGGCTGGTTCTCCTTGAATACCGTGCGGAAGATCCCGACGTCCCGATCCTGCCGGACCACAAGATGACCAAGGCGCAGGTGAAGCAGGAGATCGAGCACGAAGGGTTTCGCCAGCTTCGTGTCTACGACGACCTGCCGCGCCAGCACCTCATCGTATTTACGCGCCCCTGAGCCGCTCAGGCCAGTCCGAAAATTCGGATCGCATTCTCCTTGAGGATGAGCGGCCGTACCTCGTCCTTGAACGCGACCTTCTCGAAGTCCGCCAGCCAGCGGTCCGGCGTCAGCAGCGGATAGTCCGATCCGAACATGACCTTGTGCTTCAGCAGCGAGTTCGCGTACTGCACGAGGGTGGGTGAGAAGTACTTCGGCGACCAGCCGGAGAGATCGATGTAGACCTGCGGCTTGTGCAGGCAGACGGAGATCGCCTCGTCCTGCCACGGAAACGACGGATGGGCCATCACGATCGGCATGTCCGGAAAATCCACGGCCACGTCGTCGATCGGCATCGGGTGGCCGTACTTCAGGCGCACGCCGCCGCCGCCGCGCATACCGGTGCCGATGCCGCTGTGCCCGGTGTGAAAGATCACGGGCAGGCGGGCTTCGGCAAATACCTCGTACAGCGGGTAGGCGGCGCGATCGTTGGGAAAGAACTCCATCATGTTCGGATGGAGCTTCAGTCCCCTGATCGCACCGGCCGTGACGAGGCGGCGCGCTTCGCGCACGGCCTCGGCGCCGCGCATCGGATTGATGCTGGCGAACGGGACCGCGATGTCCGCGTTCTGCTGTGCGAAGTCCACGACTTCGTCGTTGGTGAAGCGCTTCATGCCGCTCAGGGTCTCATCCACCGTGAAGACGATGAAGCCCATGTTGCGGGAGCGGTAGTACTCGGCCATGGCCGCGGGCTCCCGCGGGCCACCGCTCTTGAAGTAGGCCGCCGCCTTCTTGTCGGCGTCGGTATCGCTGTCGGGTTTTTCGAGGTGCACGTGCACGTCGAAGGCGGCAAGTTTCTGAACGTCGATGCGAGTGGTCATGTGCGAAGTGGGGCAGCGGTCAGCACGCGCGCGGAGGTCGCGGAAGCGTACAGCTCGTCCACGAGAGCAGAGCGCTGCTGAAGGACGACTTTCTGGTTGAGGGATCCCTTGTCGGTGATCTCCCGCGCGTCGAGCGAGGGAGGCTGTTCGAGAATAATCGCGCGCGCGACGAACGTGGAGCTGCCGGTGCTCTCGCGCGCCAACGCGGCAAACGCGTCCGCAAACCTGCGGACGACCTCAGGGTGAGCGAGAACGTCCGCGACAGGAGCATCGGGCGCCAGTCCCGCGGCCTCACGACATGCAGCGACATTCGGAAAGACGAGTGCGCCTGCGAACTCGCGATCGTGGCCGGTGATGACGACGTCCTGGGCGAGGCCGGCGGCAGCGGCGAGGATGCGCGCGCGCAGCGGCCCGACGCTGACCCACGTGCCGGTGGATAGCTTGAAGTCCTCCGCCAGGCGGCCGTCGAAAACCAGGCCCTGCGCTGGATCCTGTGGATCGACAAAGCGCATGGCATCGCCAAGCCGGTAGAAGCCGTCATCGTCGAAGGCGGCCGCGGTCAACGTCTCGTCACGCCAGTAGCCGGGCGTGATGTTCGGCCCTCGCACGCGCGCCTCGAGCTTCTCGCCGACGGGCGCCAGCTTGACCTCGAGGCCAGGGGCCGGAAATCCGACCATTCCGGCGAACGCGCCGTCGGGTCCAGTCGTGAGCGCAAACGGCGCCGTCTCCGTCGCTCCGAAGCCGGTCATGATCAACAGCTCTTCACCGCAGGCCTGGAGCGATACCTCACGCAGGTCGTCCCAGAACTTCTGTCCCAGGCCGGCCGCCGCATAAAAGAGCAGCTTGAGGTCGCGGAAGAACGTCTCGCGGAGCACCTGGTCGCTCCGGAGGTGCGGCATCAGCATCTCGTAGAACCGGGGCACCTCGAAGTGCGCGGTGCACGGTACCTCGCGAAGGTTCCGCAGCGTCGCGCTGAAGAGCGCCGGCGCCGGCTTGCCCTCGTCGATATACAGCGTGCCGCCGTTGTACAGCACGAGACCAAAGTTGTGATTGCCGCCGGCCGTGTGATTCCACGGCAGCCAGTCGCACAGCACGGGCGGCTCGTCCGCGAGAAACGCCAGGACCGTGCGAATCATCTCCTGGTTCGAGCAGAGCATGCGCTGGGTGTTGATCACACCCTTCGGCCTGCCGGTCGATCCCGAGGTGAACAGGACCTTCGCGATGGAGTCCGGTCCGACGCGGTCTCGCGCGGCGTCGACCCCCGCCGTTGCCGGGGTCGCTACAAGCGATTCGAAGGGCGTCGCCGGGATGGCAGATGGTGCTGAGTGGGTGGTGACGAGTTCGACGTCTGCCGGCATCACCTCACGCAGGGCGCGCTCGAACCGGGCGCCATCGGCGGCAAAGACCAGCCCGGGCCGCATGCGATCGAAGACCTGGCGCAGCGCGCTGAACTCCTGGGCCTGCAGTGAATACGCAGGGGCGATCGGCGCATATGGCACGCCCGCGTACATCGCCGCCAGTGCCATGAGGCCATGATCGACGCTGTTGCCCGAGAGGATCAGGATCGGCCGTTCCGAAGACAGCTCGCGCGCCAGCAGAGCCTGCGCGATGTTTCGGACTTGCGCGCGCGCGTCGGCGTAGGTAAGCCGGCGCCAATCGTCCGCATTGGTCCGGCCGGACGCGACATGGGGTCGTTCGGCCAGGAACGTGCGATCGGGCGCTTCGCGCGCCCATCGATCGAGGCACTCGGTGATGCGAACGGGATAGGTTCCGAGCGATTGGCTCGACGCCAGATAGACGACGCCGCCGGCGCCACGACGAACGGTGGCGTCGATGACTCCCAGCCGAACGGGCCGGAGGCGGCGCGTCTCAGTGACCACGAATCAGGACCTGGTGCCCGCTGGTGCCGTGTGGGCCGCGTCCCAGTCGCGGAATGACGATCCTTCGCGTGCCAGCCGCGCCAGCAGGGGAGCCGGCGCCCAGCGCTGGCCGTGTTCGCGATGAAGCGCCGTCACGCGATCGTGAATGTGCGCCAGGCCGACACGATCCGCGTAGAACATCGGCCCGCCGCGATACGCGGGGAAGCCGTAGCCGCTGGCGTAAACGGTGTCGATGTCGGCGGCGCGCAGCGCCACGCCCTCTTCCAGCACGCGGGCGCCTTCGTTGATGAGCGCGTAGATCGTCCGCTCGATGATCTCCTCGCTCGTGAACGTCCGGCGCTTGATGCCGGCCGCCGCGGTCGTCCGCTCGATCAGCGCGAGCACCTCGGGATCGGGGAGCGGCTTCCGGTCTTCGCCGTAGCGATACCAGCCGCCGCCGGTCTTTTGGCCGAAGCGCCCCATTTCGCACAGCTTGTCGGCGACGAGCGGCTTGCGCGCGCCCGGCTCTGAGAACTGATTCAGCTCCTGCCGCACGCGCCAGGCGATGTCGACGCCGGCCATGTCGTCCACGGCAAAAATGCCCATCGCCATGCCGAAGTCGGTGAGCGCGCGATCGACCTGCTCGGGCGTGGCGCCGTCTTCGACCAGGAACTGCGCCTCGTACATGTAGGGAAACATCATCCGGTTGCCGATGAATCCCGGCGCGTTGCTCGCAACCACACCGACCTTGCCGAGCCGCTTCGCGATGGCGAGCGCCGCGGCGACGGTGGACGGCGACGTGGCGGCGCCGCGCACGATTTCGAGCAGGCGCATGACGTTCGCCGGGCTGAAGAAGTGCAGGCCGATCACGTTCTCCGGGCGGCCTGTGACGGCGGCGATCTGATCGATGTCGAGCGTTGACGTGTTGGTCGCCAGGATCGCGCCTGGCCGTGCCGCGGCGGCGAGCTTCTGGAAGATCTCCTTCTTGAGCGCCATGTTCTCGAACACGGCCTCGATCACGAGATCCGCGGCACCGACTCCGCCGAATCCGGCCTCCGACCTGATGCGCCCGAGACGCTCCTGCACCCCTTCGGGCGTGAACCGTCCGCGTTTGACCGACGTGTCGTAATTGGCGCGGATGCGAGCCAGGCCGGTCTCGAGCTGCTGCGCGCCCGTGTCGCTCATCACGACCTGCAGGCCGGCATTCGCGCACGCCATCGCAATCCCGCCGCCCATCGTGCCTGCGCCGATGATCGCCACCGTATTGATCACGGGGACAGGAGCGTCCTTCGAGATGCCGGGAACTTTCGACGCGCCCCGCTCGGCGAAGAACACATGGATCAGCGCCTTGCACTGCTCGGACTTCGCGCAGTCGTTGAAGATGCCCCGTTCGCGGACGCATCCTTCTTCGAACGGCAGCGTGGCGGCAGCTTCTATCGCGTCCACCACCGCTCGGGGGGCCTCAAGATTGCGCTTCGTCTTCTTCGCCAGCTCACGGCCGGCTGTGAGAAGCGCCGGAAGCGCCTCGCGCGGCGGCAGCTTGTCGGTGCGGGCGCTCGTCTTCGGATGCGCGCCGCCGCGATCGGCCGCTGCCCGCGCAAACTGCACCGCGCCGTCGACGAGGTTGCCCTCGACGATGCGGTCGATGAGGCCAATGGCGAGGGCATCGGGCGCCTTGATCGGCTTGCCCGTCACGCACATCTCGATGGCCTTTTCGACGCCGACGAGGCGGGGCAGCCGCTGCGTGCCCTCGGCGCCGGGGATTATTCCGAGGTTGACCTCGGGCTGACCCATCAGCGCGTCGGCCACGGCCACGCGGTAATGCCCGGCCATGGCCAGCTCGAGCCCGCCGCCGAGCACCGTGCCGTGAAGTGCCATGACGACCGGTTTTGGGCCGTTTTCCATGCGGGTGAAGATGTCGTGCATGTCGGGGGCGCCGCTGCCTTCACCCCAGGCAAGTCCTTCCAGCCCCTTGATATCCGCGCCGGCGACGAACGTCCGGCCGGCTCCGGCGATGACGATGGCCCGCACGGCCGGGTCCTGCTGCGCCCGGGCGATGGCGGTGTCGATGCCATCCGCGACGTCCTGGCTCAGGGCATTCACGGGTGGGTTGTCGATGGTGATAACTGCGATGTCGTTCTGGACGGTGCTCGTGACGAGGTTGCTCATAGGGCAACCTGAATCATAGCCTCGCCTTACAATTACTGTGTGCGGCGAGGACTCGGTTTTCGACTGGCATCGGTCGTCCTGACGCTCGTTCTGGTGGGCGCTGTGACCACGGCGCAACGCCGCGATGCGTTTGTGGCGTCCCGTAATCACGCCGCGATCCGGTACGCGACTGCCGAGACGACGGACCCCGCCACCGCGCTGAACCGCAAGCTGCAGAACGGCGCTGTCCGCCTGACATTCGACCCGGCGAACGGCTACCTGAAGTCGGTGCTGGACGCGCTTGGCCTGCCGGTCGAGTCGCAGGCGCTAGTCTTTTCACAGACCAGCTTTCAGGCGCCAAAGATCAACTACCGGAACCCGCGCGCGATCTACTTTAACGACACGGTCTCGGTGGGATGGGTGCGCGGCGGCGACATCATCGAGGTGGCCGCGCAGGACCCGGCCCAGGGGGTCGTGTTCTACGCGCTGGAGCAGAAAGAAACCCGTTCGCCGTCACTCAAGCGCAACGACGACTGCCTGGCCTGCCATCTGTCCTGGGAGACGCTCGGCGTACCGGGGCTGATGGTCGAGAGCGTCCATCCGCTGCCCGACGAAATCTCCTACGTAAACGGCTACAACACCATCCATGCGAGCCCGCTCGATCAGCGATGGGGCGGCTGGTGGGTGACCGGCAATCATGGCGGCGCCAAACACCTGGGCAACATTCCCGTGATGCCGGCGGACAAGGGGAAGCTCAAGCTTGCAAGCCCGACGCGCGCGCTTGCAACGGTGGAGGGGCAGTTCGATCTCGCCGGCTTCCCGACAGCCTACAGCGACGTGGTGGCGCAGCTTGTGCTGGCCCACCAGGTGCGGATGACCAACATGATCACGCGCGTGGGGTGGGAGGCACGGCTCGCGGCATCGGCTCCGAGCGCTGATGCCACCGCACGCGTGCGTGAAGCAGCCTCGGACATGGTGGACTACCTGCTGTTCGTGGACGAAGCGCCGTTTGTCGGCCCGATGCAGGGTTCGTCCGGTTTCGCGGAGTGGTTTGCGAAACAGGGGCCGCGCGACGCGCAGGGCCGCTCGTTCCGCGAATTCGACCTGAGGCGCCGGCTGTTCAAGTACCCCTGCAGCTACATGATCTACACGCCCGCCTTCGACGCGCTGCCGGCAGCCGCGAAGGAAGGCGTGTATGCGCGGATGTGGGAGGTGCTCTCGGGCCGCGAGAAGCGCCAGCCGTACGTCTCGCGCCTCACCGCACCGGACCGTCAGGCGATCATCGAGATCCTTCGCGCCACCAAGAAGGATCTGCCGTCGTACTTCCTCTCCTCACGTTCCTAGCTCGATGCCCGCCCGTCGTCTGCTGCTGGCGCTTCTGATCTTCGCTGTGCCGGCGACTGTGTGGACGGACACTGCATCGGAACTGGCCTGGCTGGCTCAGATCAAACCGGATGCGGACCGGCTGCTGAAAGCCGCCACGGCGGATGACTTCGCCTGGAGGCGGCTGGCGGAGATGACCGACACCTTCGGGCATCGCCTCACCGGTTCCGAGAACCTGCAGCGGGCGATGAAATGGGTCACGGCGAAGATGACGGCCGACGGCCTGGAAGATGTGCGGACCGAGCCGGTCATGGTGCCGCAATGGATTCGCAGGCGCGAGAGCGCTGAGATTGTCGATCCGCCGCGCCATAGCATCGAAATCCTGGGACTCGGCGGCTCGGTGCCGACGCCGCCAGGTGGCATCGAGGCCGAGGTGCTGCCGGTCGCAAGTTTCGACGAGCTGCGTACGCGTCAAGCAGAGGCGCGCGGCCGCATCGTGCTCTTCGATGCTCAGTACACCAACTACACCGAGACGGTGACGTATCGCACCAGTGGTGCCCGGACGGCTGCGCTGTACGGAGCCGTCGCCGTGCTGGTGCGTTCCGTTGGCCCAACCGGGTTGCGCACGACCCACACGGGCAGCGTGACGTACTCGCCCGATCAACGTCCGATTCCCGCTGCCGCCATTTCCGCCGAGGACGCCAGCCGCATCGTCCGGCTGGCCGCGGCCGGGCGGAAGGTTCGCATGCGGCTGGAGATGTCGAGCGAGTCGCGGCCGGATGTCGAATCGGCCAATGTGGTCGCCGAAATCCGGGGCCGGCAGAACCCCGACGAGATCGTCCTGATCGGAGCCCACCTCGATTCCTGGGACGTGGGCACCGGCGCGTCAGACGATGCCGCCGGCTGCATCGTGACGTGGGAGGCGATGCGCCTGATGAAAGCGCTGGGGATCAGGCCGCGCCGGACGGTTCGCGTCGTGCTGTGGGAGAACGAAGAGCACGGACTCCGCGGCGCCAACGCCTACGCCGAGCGCTACCGGTTGCAGGCGTCGAAGCACGTGTTCGCCCTCGAGGCAGACTCGGGCGTGTTCGCGCCATCGATGCTCGGGTTTACCGGCAGCGAAGCGGCACGTCAGGTGATGCTCAAGGTCGCCACGCTGCTGACTCCGATCGGAATGAACGAGATGGTTCAGGGCGGCGGCGGACCGGACATCGGTCCCATCGCACTGGCGGGGAATGTGCCGACGATGGCCTATCTCGGCGATCCCGCGCGGCTGTTCCTGATCCACCACACGGCCGCAGACACGATCGAGCGCATCACTCC
>DATLLQ010000239.1:0-32197 GCA_035537775.1 Vicinamibacterales bacterium
GATGATGTCGACTCGAGGCATCGCCGTCACCTGCGAAATGTCGAACTCTGACTTCGTCGTGTGGGGCCACGAGGGCGACGAGTAGAAGTCATTCTTGCCGTAGGCCGTCACGCCGACGACGCCCCGCAGCGGCGACATGAACGTCTGCACCGCCGTCGTGCTGGTCTTCGTCAGCGAGTGCGCCGCCTGAATCCAGTCGTTCATCACGACGAGCACGCCCCGTCCACGGGCCTGCGGATCGGCCGCGACCGCGACGCCGTTGTAGAGGTTGAGCGGACCGTCGGCGCTGACCGCCGTCGATGGGCGCATCGAACCCACCATCACCACCGGCTTGTCGGTCTTCACGGTCAGGTTCAGGAAGAACGCCGATTCCTCCATCGTGTCTGTGCCATGAGTGATCACGAAGCCGTTGACTGTGTCGGACTTCGCCAGCTCGTTGATCCGCTTTGCGACCTTGAGCAGGATGTCGAAGCTCATGTCCTGCGACCCGACGTTGGAGATCTGTTCCCCTTTGATAGTGGCCAGCTCGGTGATGCCCGGAACGCCGGCGACCATCGTGTCGATGCCCACGGCGCCGGACTTGTAGCCCGCCTGCGTGCCGGTCGCGGCCGCGCCGGCGATCGTGCCACCTGTCGCCAGAATGACGACGGTGCGTCCGTTGGCGGCGTCCACCAGCTGCAGGCCTGCAACCAGCAACACGCCAAGAATCGCCAGCCGTTTATGCATGAATGCCTTCATCTCAGTTGTTCTCCTTGTGCCTCAGGACTTCTTCTTGCGGTACAGGCTCTTATCGAGGTTGGTGAGCTTGGCCGGGTCGAGCAGCTCGGCGATCTGCTGCTCCGTGAGGACCCTGCGCTCGCGAATGACCTCGAGAATCCCCTTGCCGCTCTTCTGGGCCTCGTTGGCCAGTTCGGTCGCCTTCTCGTAACCGAGCACCGGATTGAGCGCCGTCACGATGCCGATGGTCGTCGTCATGTAGCGTTCGAGCACTTTCTCGTTCACCTTGATGCCGTCGATGCACTTGGTGCGGAACGCGTTCGAGGTGTTGAAGAGCAGGTGCTGCGACTCGATCATCGCCAGCCCCTCGATCGGCTCGTACGCATTGAGCTGGAGCTGTCCGGCGTGGGCGGCCAGCGTGACGGTGTAGTCGTTGCCCATCACGCGAAACGCGACGAGATTGACCAGCTCCGGGATGACGGGATTGACTTTGCCCGGCATGATCGACGAGCCCGGTTGCATGGCGGGCAGATCGATTTCCGCGAGACCGGCCCGAGGACCCGAGGCGAGCAGGATCAGGTCGCTGGCGATCTTCGACAGCTTGATCGCGACGCTCTTGAGCGCCGCGGAATACAGGACGAATCCCTGCTGATCCCAGGTGGCGGCCACCATGTCTGCCGCGGGCACGATCGGCTTGCCCGTCAGCTTCGCCAGTTGCGCGGCGACCTTCGGGGCGTACCCTTTCGGCGCGTTGAGGCCGGTGCCGATGGCGGTCGCTCCCATGTTGACCGCGTACAGCTGCTTCTCGGCGTCACGCAGCCCCGCGATCTCGCTTTCAATCGACGCCCCGAACGCGTGGAACTCCTGGCCGACCGTCATCGGCACGGCGTCCTGCAGCTCGGTGCGTCCCATCTTCACGACGTCGATGTACTGATCGCCCTTGGCACGGAACGAGTTCGCCAGCGCCTCGAGCTCCGACACCAGCTTGCCGTTGCGCAGGATCAGCGCGATCTTGATGGCCGTGGGATAGGAGTCGTTCGTCGACTGCGACATGTTCAGGTGATCGTGCGGTTCGACGGTGTGGTAGTCGCCTTTCTGATGGCCCGTCAGCTCGAGTGCGATGTTGGCGAACACCTCGTTGACGTTCATATTGGTCGAGGTGCCGGCCCCGCCCTGATACCAATCGACCAGGAACTGATCGCGATACTGGCCCTTGAGCACGGCGTCAGAGGCTTTTTCGATCGCCGACAGCGTCTCCGGCTTCATGGCGCCAACTTCGGTATTGGCTCTGGCGGCCGCCAGCTTCACGATCGCCCACGCCTCGAGGAATCCGGGATAGTGGTTGATCGGGATGCCCGAGATCTGAAAGTTCTCCAGCGCGCGCGCCGTCTGGACGCCGTAATACGCGTTGGCTGGCACGAGCTTCTCACCGAGGAGATCCCGCTCAGCGCGTGTGGCGCCAGGCGGCACGGTTGGCAGCGTGCCGGCAGTGCCCTGCGAGGCGGGGATCTGCTCGAACGCGGTCAGTGTGCGGTTGGGTTCCTGCTGCCGGCAGGCGGCCGCGAGCAGGAGCGCGACAACGAGTGCGATTCTTCCCATAGAACGCACAGGTTCGGCAAATCGACTGCCAGACGCATGGGGAGGCCCGAAGGGAAGGGAAGAGCGTGTTGATCACGCGCCCGTGCTGACACCCGAAGCCGCGCTTCATTCGGCGCGATAGTTGCGCTCACGACCCGCTGGGAGCCGGTCGGCAGGATCCTGTCAGTGGAAGCCTGTTAACGCCTGTTCACCCACCACGCGTAGCCGCGACGCACGGTCCAGACGGCGGGCGCGATGATCAGCCCCCACCCGAACCCGCCGATCGCGGAGCGGCGTGCCATGGCAGGCACCGCGGCGGGACCGTCGCCGAACAGCAGCACCCCGAGCACGGACACGGCGACGCCGACCGTCCCGACCGCGAGAAAGATGGAGAGCGGATGCCACAGGAACCGAAACCGGCGCGCCAGCAGGACGTATGCGGCGATGACCGCGAGCATCAGCGCCAACCCGGCCATCGCACCGATCAGAGCGCCAGAAGTCATCATCGCCAGCTACATCCAGCCGTTGCGGCGGTAGTAGGCCACCGCGATCCGTTCGTACAACCCGTCACGGCTGAGCCGCAGGCCCGCCAGACTCGGCAACCATCGTTTCGCCCCGCTGTTCGTCGGTTCGGCGTCCACCGGCGATGGGACCACGACGACATTCATCCGCAACTGTTTCGCGATCGCCGTCACTCTCGGCGTGTGCAGGCGCGACGCCACGATGGCGGCGCGCTGAACGTGGCGTCCCGCCATCGATCCCTGAATCCAGAGCATCTGATCGTATGTGGTCCGTGCCGCGGTGTCGGCCCAGCGCCACTGGCCGGAGCGGATGCCAGATGCCACGAGCGCATCGCGGAGCTCGCCGCCACCCGCAACCCAGATGGTGCGCGGTTGCATGGCCGGGGCGAGACGTGCGGTCAGCGCGGCTCGCGAGCGGTAGTTGTCGCCGTCGAGCACGAAGATCTCGTCCTGCCGTCCGTACGTTGCGGCGGGCTCCGCATGCACCGCGGCCGCCGAGCCTGCGAGCGCGTGAGCAACGGCGGGAATGGAGAAGATCAGATAGCTGACGGGGATCGCCATCAGAAGCCACACGCCGAGGCGCCGGGTTCGTGGAAACAGCCTCAGCGCCAGTGCGCACGCCGTCGCAGCCAGGAAGAAACCGAGCGAGCCGGGGCCGCCGATCGCCTTGAGCCACCAGAATCTGATCATCGCGCCGTGTGTTCGTAGCTTAACAAGCCAGGATCTACAATCAGAGTATCCAAGGACATTCCCTGCGTGAGTGACAGCGAAGAGAAGTACAGCGGTGACAACTATCGGGGCGCTGGCCACGCGTCACCCTATCCCGTCAGCCGGCTCGGCGCGCCGGTCTCGCTCGTGGACATGGCGAAAGCCATCGAGTCGGCCTCGTCGAAAGTGGCGATGAGGACGAACGCCCAGCTCGAGGTCGTCCTCGAGCAGATGAAAGCGCTTCAGGATCGCGCGCGCGAGATCATCGAGCAGGCATCCCGCGACGTGGACCTGATTCACGCGGAGTGCCGGTTCCACCGTGTCCCCGGGCGCATCTATCATCTCTACGAGCGCGCAGACGGGCACCGCTTCTTCTCGATGGTTGGTCCGGATGAATACGGCCGCGGAGGGCCCTCAGGGTTCGTCGCCAGCTTCCGCTACGAACATGACGAATCGTGGACGCGGCTCGACGAGATCGAGGCGCGCGATGGCCGGCGGGCCGAGATTCAGAGGTTTGCGTCCAACCGGTTGCTGAAGTCCTGAGTCCAGCGCGACTCCACGCCGCTCACCGCATCCTGTTACGCTTGTGCCGCCGCGGCACATGGCCGAACCCACCCAGAAGCAGACGCTGATCGTCCCGGCCCGCAGGACGACCTCCTCGTTCATCGATCGCGCGACGACCGGGCTGGCTCCGGATTTATTGAGCCGCGCCGCCTCGCGGTTGCAGGTGCTCGCGCTGCTGTACGCCTTTACGTTCTTCATGGCGGCGTTTTTCACGCCGATCGTGCTCCCGGAGGCGTGGGACGTCCTCGTCTCGCGGCCGCTCAACTGGATACCCGGAGTCATTTCGATCGCCACCGCAGTCCTGGTGGCGCTGGCGATTCGCGTCGTCCCCGCACGGCCGGCGGTGGTGACAGCGATTGCCCTGGTGTTCGAAATTGCCGGCAGCTACGGCATCGCCGCAGCCGAGTTCCTGCATCCGCTTGCGCTCACCGTCAACGAGCCATGGATCGGCCTTTCCTGGGTCTCCGTCTGGATGCTGCTGTTCAACGTCGTCGTCCCGACCGTGCCGCGCGTGGCCGTCGTCGCGGCGCTGGCATCGGTGACATCGGTCCCGGCGATGGTGCTGCTCTCGATGTGGATGTATCCGCCGGAGGTGTGGCCAGGTCCCGCCAGGATCTTTCTCGGGTTCGGCTTCCCGTACCTGCTCGTGGCGATCATGGCGTATGTCGGCGCGCGCATCGTCTACAACCTCGGCACCGAGGTGACGCGCGCACGCGAGCTGGGCAGCTATCGCCTCGAGGAACGGCTCGGCCAGGGTGGCATGGGCGAAGTGTGGAAGGCGAGTCATCGCCTGCTTGCCCGGCCGGCGGCGATCAAGTTGATCCGGGCGGCAGAATCGGCGAACGGCGGCGGCAGCCCGGAGGACATGCGACGCCGGTTCGAGCGCGAAGCGCAGGTCATCGCCCAGCTGCGATCGCCGCACACGGTGACGCTCTTCGACTACGGCATTGCCGACGACGGGTCGTGCTACTACGTGATGGAGCTGCTCGACGGGATCGATGCGGACACGCTGATCAAGCGCTTCGGTCCGATATCCGCCGAACGCGTCGTCCACATCGTCCGGCAGATGTGCCATTCGTTGTCGGAGGCCGAGTCACACGGGCTCGTGCATCGCGACATCAAGCCGGCAAACATCTTCGTCTGCCGCTACGGCGAGGATCACGACTTCGTCAAGGTGCTCGACTTCGGAATTGCGAAGGCCGTGCATTCGCCGACCGCTCAGACCGAGATGGCGCTGACGGTACCCAACCTGATTCATGGCACGCCGGCGTTCATTGCGCCCGAGCAGGCACTGGGCAGCGCCGATGTGGATGCCCGTGCCGACATCTACTCGACTGGGTGTGTGGCGTACTGGCTCCTGACCGGGGAGCTCGTGTTCACCGCCGACACGCCGATGAAGCTGCTGCTGGCACACGCGCATATGCCGGCGGAGCCGCCGTCGGCGAGGACAGAACTGCCGATTCCACCAGACCTCGATGCGCTGGTGCTCTCATGCCTTGCGAAGGATCGCGCCCTGCGGCCGCCGTCGGCACGGGAGCTTCTCCAGCGGCTCGACGCCATCGCGCTCCAGCACGACTGGAACGAAACGTGCGCCCGCAGATGGTGGAACGAACATCTGCCGCCCGCCGCTGTGTGATCGTACAGTGACCGTTCCTTGAGAGCCCTTCACGGGCTTTTACATTCCCCTTAGCGAGCGAGCAGCGCGTGAGACGTGCCGTGCGCGGCATTGTGATTGCACGCCTGACGTCCCATGGAGCCGGGCGCAGCGCCGAAGTCAGGCGATGCGGCGGATAGCGCAGTCCACCGAGGTCCAGCCACAACCCCTCGTGAGCGTCTGCTCTTCGATCTGGCCCGCCGCGACAAGAGCAACGTCCAGGAGACCTTTCGGGCGATCACCGAGGCCTCGGCCGTCTTCCTCGACGTCTCCCGCGTCAGCATCTGGGAGCTCATCGACGAGCCGGGCGACGAGCGGATCGTGTGCAAAGACCTCTACCTGCTCGACGAGCGAAAGCATGCGCTTCACGATCCGCTGCATGCCCGCGACTTTCCGACGTACTTCCGCGCGATTCGCGAGCGGCGGATCATCACTGCGGACAGGGCGGAGTGCGACCCGCGTACGGCCGAGTATCAGGAGAGCTACCTTCGACCGCTCGGGATCACGTCGATGATGGACGTGCCCATCTGGCACGCAGGCAGGGTCTACGGGGTTCTGTGCCACGAGCACCGCGGTCCGTTCCGCGGGTGGACGAGCGAGGCGGAAAGCTTCGCGGTGCACATGGCCGACATCGCCTCGTTGTCGCTCGAGGCCGGGGACCACAGTGCCGCGGAGCGGCGCCTCGAAGCCGTCCTCGACTCGGTGGACGAAGCGGTAGTGGTCATGGACACGCAGGGGCGGATCGTCCGCGCGAACCCGGTCGGCCGTCGCGAGTTCATCGACCGCGGCGGTGGCGGCCTGACGCTCGCCGAACGTGAGCTCCTCTTTCAGTACCTCGACGCCGAGGATCGCCCGATTCCGCGCGAACGGTTTCCGTTGTACCGGGTGCTTGCCGGCGAGACCGTGCGCAACGAGGTCATGGGCATCGTCTTTCGGCGCACGGGCGAGCGGTGGTATTGCCGCCTGTCCGGCTACCCGATCCACGAGGGCGACGCGCTCAAGTACATCGTCTTCGTCGTCTCGGATATCTCCGATGAGATTTACTTCGAGCGCCTGAAGCGCGACTTCATCGCCACGCTCGCGCACGAACTGAAGACCCCCGTCGCCATCGTCAAGGGGTACGCGCAGCATCTCGAGTACGGGGGCCGACTGCCTCCGGAATCGGGGCCGATGCTCGACGCGATCGGCCGCGCGTCCAGTCGCATGGAGCGGCTGATCGACGCGCTGCTCGACGTCACGAACGTCACGCTGGGCCGGGTCGCGCTGACCAAGGAGCGCGTCGAGCTCGTGGATCTGACACGCTCGATCGTCGAACGCACGGCGCGGCAGACATCGAGCCACAATTTCACGTTTCGAGCGCCGTCGCACGTGGCGCTGCTCGCGGATCGCGCACGCATCGAACAGGCGGTTCGCCGGCTGGTGGAGAACGCCGTCCGCTACTCGCCGAACGGCGGTGGCATCGAGGTCGACATCGTCTCCGCCATGGCCGACGTGGTCCTGTCGGTCCACGACCACGGGATCGGGATCCCGATCGCAGAGCAGCAGCGCATCTTCGAGATGTTCTACAAGGCCACCACCGGTGTGCAATACGACGAGGGCGGCCTCGGCATCGGCCTGTTCCTCGCGCGCGAGATCACCCGGCGGCACGGAGGAGACATCTGGTTCGAGAGCGAGGAGGGGTCCGGGACGACCTTCCGCCTCCGGCTTCCGCTCGCAGAGGCGGCATGAGCGCCCGCGTGTTGATCGTGGAAGACGACCCTGATCTGAGAGGGCTCCTCAGGACGATGCTGGCGATGGAGGGACTTGACGTCGACGAGGCTCCGCACGGGCGAGCCGCACTCGACTCCATGCAACGACGCCGCCCCGACCTCATCCTCCTCGACATGAGAATGCCGATCATGGACGGCTGGGCGTTCTGCCGCGAGCTCGATCGCCAGGGCGACCGTCCGAAGGTCATCGTCCTGACCGCCGCGGCCGATCCGGCAGAACGTGCCGCCGAAGTCAGGGCCGATGGATGGCTCGGGAAGCCCTTCGAATACAAGGCCCTGCTTACCGCGGTCGAACGCGTGCTGCGCCAGGTAACCTACGGTTCGTAAACCTGGGTCGTGCCGGTGAACAACGGCTTGCCGTTGCCATCCTTGATCGAGGTGGCGATCGCGATCGCCGGATGGTTGCGGGCGGGAGCGCCGGCAACCTTGACGCGATCACCCGGCTTCAACGACTCGCGCGTCCATCCCCGCCGCATCAAGGTGTTGGGACTCGGCAGCTCGAAGCTCCAGTTCACTTTCTGGCCCTTGCCGTCTGTCACGTCCAGATAGACCCACGCGTGCGGGCTTCTCCAGTCCAGACTCGTGACCGTCCCTTCGACCTCGACCTTGGCGCGCAAGTCGAACTCCGATTGCGAGTGGTGGGCCCAGGCCGCGGGAACCAGAGCCAGACAGACGCTGACGGCCACCGAGAACAAGCAGAAACGATGGTTTGTCATTTCTTATAGAGCCTGGTGTCTTTTTCGTTGTCGATGCAGATCTCTCCGAGCATCTGCGTGTCCACCTGAACGGCCATTTCGATCGTGACCGACCATGGCTTCGTGTAGGCCTTCGGATCGTTCACGGCGACTTCGATCTGCATCAGACCGAAACTGAGGCGCTTCAGCCGCTCGGTGACGCGGCCGGATTCGGTGATCGGGCTTCCCTGGATGTCGAGCCACATGTCGTCGCGGATGCCGTTGGTCTCGATGACGAGCGTGTCGCCTTCCCAGTGCCCAGTGGAGTAGCCGTTCCACGTCGGGTTTGGATTGACGGGCAGCGGCCGTCCGTCCAGATAGATTTCACGGTACGCCTCGTTGAACTCGTGGAGAACGACCATCATGCCGGGCGTCTGCACGATTCGCATGTACTGGGGCAGCGTCCAGGCGCGCGGGAAGTTCGGCGGCATGCAGTAGGTGTGCGGATCCTCACGGCCGCCGTTGGCGCGGCGTGGTTTCATCTGCTCCTTTGACCACTCGGTGTAGGGCAGGCCGTCCTTCAGCTTGATACCGAGGTTGATCTGCTCGCGCGCCATTCGTTCTTCCTGGATGCAGTCCTTCTCGCGGCAGAAGTCCCTCGACGGGACGTTGGCGAACCACATCCCGGAAAAATCCGGCTTGCCGTCGGGCGTGCGCGGCGCAGGCGCTTTGAGGTTCGGAGCACCGTTCGCCAGCCGCGGAATCCCCGGAGTGGGGTAGTTCAGCCACTGCGCCCGCGCCACAGTGCCGGCGGCCAGCGTGCATACCAGGACCGCTGGCCAGAACGCATTCAGTGTGTTCTTCATTTTCTGCTCACGCGTATGATACACAGCCCAGCAGCCATCGCCTTTGTTAGGATGTCGCGCATGCTGGAGATGCTGCGTGACTTGATCGCTCACAAAGGACACGCGAACGCGGCACTGCTGACGGCCATTCGGCAGAACCCCGCGGCAGCATCCGACCCCGAGCTGTGGGAACTGCTTCACCACATCCTGCTCGCCAACCGGTTCTGGCTGCTGACTGTTCTCGGGTTGCCGTTTGTTCACGAAGACGAGGCGCGCAGCTCTCCTTCGTTCGACGCGCTTATCCATCGATACGGCAGCACTCAGACACAGGAGGCCGAGTGGCTCGAGACCGCGACGGAGGGCGATCTTGTGCGGATGCTCGAGGACGCTCTTATTCCGAGCGGCGCGTGTTCCGTCTCGCAAGCGTTGATGCAGGTGTGTCTGCACTCGCATGGTCATCGGGCGCAGTGTGCGAAGCTGCTCCGCCGACACGGCGGCGTACCGCCACCGTCAGACTTCATTCTGTGGCTGGCGAGTCGCCCAACCCTTTCCGTGCAGGACGATCGGGGCAGGTTAGACTCGTGAGGTGATCTCCAGACGCACGTTCACGTGTCTGCTCCCGGCGCTGCTGGCGCTGACGGCCGTCGTCGCACCCGCGTGCGGCAGCAACAATCCCACCGCGCCCTCGGCGGTGACGGTCGTCGCGTTCGGCGACAGCATCACCGCAGGTGTAGGGACAACCGGAAACAACGATTACGTATCGCTTCTATCGAACCGGACCGGGACAGCGATCATCAACTCCGGTCGATCCGGCGACACGACGGCGTCGGCACTTGCCCGGATCAACGCCGCCGTCCTCTCACGTGACGCGGACATCGTGATTGTGCTGCTCGGCGGCAACGATCTGCTGCAGGGTGTGCCGGTCCCGCAGCGTATCGCCAACATCACCACGATCGTTCAACAGATTCGCGCGGACGGTGCGGCGGTCATCCTTGTCGGGCTCGGCAACGGACCGCTCGACCCGTTCGAAGGGGCGCTGCCAGGTATCGCCACCCAGAACTCTTCGACGCTGGTTCCGGGGATCCTCGAAGGGATCTTCGGCGTCTCGGGCCTGATGGCGGACCTCATACACCCCAACAACGCCGGTCACGCCATCATCGCGGACCGCATCGAACCGGCGCTCCGCGCCGCGCTGGCTGCCGCGGGATCGTAGATCTCAGTCGTCGTCGTCTTCGAGCTCGACTTTCGTAGCCAGCACGGTGTTGTTGGACTGCCGCAGCCCCTTCACCTCCACCCGCCTGCCGTTCTGAACGCTGGCGCACGTGCCGTCCTCGAATCGCGTCGAACCGTCGGTCGTAATGTTCGTGCCATTCACGGCGAACGCAATCGCCGGACATGTTCCGGTCAGCCCCGACACCACACCCTTGACTTCATTGTCATCATCATCGTCGTCGTCTCGTTTCCGCTCGCGCGTCTCGGCTTCGATGCGAACGCTCGTGTCGGTGACCCTGACGCGGATATGGATTTGATCGCCAGCCTCGATGTCCCGCAGCGTGATAGTCGCGTCGACGTTGTCCGCCACGAATCTCAGCTGGACATCGCCGAGAGGAACATCGCGCAGATGGAAGTGACCGCGGCCATCGACGGTCGTCGAGATGCTGGTTCCCACGACCGTCACTGTGACCGGCTTGCCCGGGGTCGTGGCGAACGTCTCTGGTGACGTCGCGGAGGCTCCCGCTGATGCGGTCAATCCTTGCGAGCCGCCGTTGACCGTGCCGTCGATCACGACACCTGTCGCGCCGCCGCCGAATCCTCGTATCGGTGAGGTCGGGGACGACGAGCCGCAGGCAACCGCGAAGAGGATAGCGGTCCAGCTTGAAATGACTGCGCATCGACGGAGGACGACCATGTTGGTACTCCTTGATGAGGTAGCCCCGCGAACCTGTCAGTTTTGGCAAGTCCCGTTCCAGTCGAGTCGTTGGATCGAGATCGTCGCCTCCGGGATACGAGACGCCGTCGGCCTGATCCTGCTGTGTAAAAAGGGAACTAGCGACGGTGGGATCGCTACGATTCGCAGCCGCGGGTAACCTATTCACGTGGCGATGAAGGCTCCCGAGGCTTCCGAGGCGCCGGTCGCGCCGCTCAAGAACTACATCACCCCGGCCGGACTCCAGCGGCTCATCGACGAGCGGCGGTTCCTGCTCACCAGGGAGCGCCGCGCGGTCACCCAGGTCGTCGCATGGGCGGCCAGCAATGGCGACCGCAGCGAGAACGCCGACTATCAGTACGGCAAGCGGCGGCTGCGCGAGATCGATCGCCGGATTCGCTTCCTCACGAAGCGCATCGACGCTGCCGAAGTCGTAGACCCGGAAGCTCCCAGGCGAGGGCGAGCATCGACGCACGTCTTCTTCGGAGCGACGGTCCGCTACACCAACGCAGCCGGTTCCGAGCGCGTCGTGCGCATCGTCGGCATCGACGAGGTCGATCTGGATCTCAACTACATCAGCTGGCGATCGCCGTTGGCGAAGGCGTTGATGAAGTCGGGGCCAGGTGACAACGTGGTGCTGCGCGCTCCGGGCGGCGTGGAGCGCCTCGAGATCATCGAGGTGAGCTACGAACGCATTCCGGTGGAGACGTTCAAGGAACCGCCTGGAGCCGAGTCCGCTCCGAAGAGTCCTCCCCCCGAATAGCGCGTCAGCGTCCCGCGTCCGGAAGCTCGATCGTGGAGTCGGTCGAGACGGTGAACTTCTTGTGGTCCCGGTATTCGATCGTGTTGTTCCACTGGGAGAAGTTGCCAAAGGCGAAGCGTTGCCGGAAGTTGAGCTCGATGTGAGAGGGCAGCCACACTTCGTCGTTGAGGAGGATGCGTTCGACCCGTATCGAAGTCCCCTCCGCTACTCGCTCATGGTCGTCGGAAAACCAGGTCTCGATCCGGACCATCTGCTGCAGCGCCTCGTCGATCCAGAGCGCGCCCGCCGTGACGCCCGCCTGGCGTTCGAAGTCGTCCCTGGCCTGAGCTCCTCGCCTGGGCTCGAACTCGAGGACAATGACCCGGCGGCCGCGAAGCTGCTCCCGGCGGGCGTTGCTGAAGACGGACATCCGAAGATGAACGGGAAGCCAGCCTGGTGAAAGCATCGGCGTTCGAACGATCACATTGGCGCCAGTGTTGCGGACCAGTACGGGTTGCACTTTCCCCGATTTGAGCTCCCGCTCGTAATCCCGCACCAGGGCGTTGATGCGTTCGTCCTCGCGTTTGCGCTCGGCCTCGCTCAGCGGCTCGCCACCACGCTTCTTGACGCGCCTTGCCACCGGCCGGTTGCCCAGGTGAAACATTTCGTAGGACTCGCCCTCCATGACGGTGACGACGCCTTGAGCGTCCATGCGTCCGGATGTCGTGGTCACCGAGTACGCGTACGACGCGAGCACGCTATCCGCCCGTTCCTCGTTCCGCCTGGCGGATGAGAGCACCGAATCGGCGTCCAGGCGGGGCTCCGCTGGCGCCGCGAGAAAGTCGAATACCGCAGCGTCAATCGGCGTGTTGTGAGAGATGCGCTGGACGGCGATCTGCAGCGTCTCGCCGTTCCGGTGCCACTCGATCCGATGCGGCTCCATGACGCCGTTCACCGGACGATAGTCGTCGTAGAACCGTTCTTCGGCGCCGCCCTCAGTCTCCTGTGCGTCCTTCACCACAAGGTAGCTGGCGGCGTCGAAGGAGACCGTCCTCTTTGTTCCGTCTGCCGTGAGCGCAACCACCACTATCACTGCGCGGCCGCGCACTTCTTCCCGTCCGGTTATCGAGAACTGGATGGCTTCGTCGGCCGCCACCAGATGCGTGTTTGCGTAGAGCGCCTCAGCCCGGATGCGAGCAGCCGGACGTCCGTACAGCGTTCGCGGTTCATCGGGGTTGTCGTCCCGCCACGCGGCGCGGCCGTTGAATCCAGTCCGCCGGCGGGCATCGCCCCAGGACAGGCTCTGGAGGAGCAGTCGCGGACGCCGTGTCTGCTGAGTGAAGACCCCCGAGCGTCCATCGGCGGACGTCAGAGTGCCTGAGACCTCTGTGCTTGTGATCCGCTCAACCGCCTGCTTTCCCCCGATCGCCTTGATGTAACGCTCGACGACCTGGCTGGCCGACTGCGCACCGGCGGCGGACGGACAGGCGAGGATCACCGACACGCACAGTGCGGCGGATTTCGAACTCATGGCCTTTAGACGCCGGATCTTCACACGATGGCTCGCAGATCGTCGCGGCTCCAAAATTGGTGTCGGAATCCGAATTCTGTTCTTCGCGCGGTGAGAAGAGCGCGCGCGGACGCCCTGGGGGCGTCGCGCCAGCCGTCCCAAACTGCTTGCCGCAGAGCGCTTTAGCCGCCGAACGACGCGTGAAGCCTACACGGGCACAAAACGTGATCACTGATGGGCTTCGTGCCCCGGCTCCTTGTCGTACAGCCTGACCAGACTCAGGCTGACACCCTGCGCAATGCCCTTCGCGCGCACATCCCTGACGAGATCGTCATCGCGCAGTCGGTGGAGGACGCGCTCGCGTCGATCGACCGCCAGATGCCGGACGTGATCCTCCTGCCCACGCTCATGTCGTCGGTCGTGGAGGACTATCTCATCGCCTATCTCAGCGCGCGTCCGGGTGCGGGCCACGTGCAGCTCCTCGGCCTTCCGCGGCTCGAGCGGGCGCCTGTCCTCCCGCCGGTTCAGGCGCCCCGGCGTTCGCTGCTCTGGTGGCGGCGCAAGGCGGCGCCGCGCGAAGTGCTCGGCGTGCCGCGCCGCGATCCGGACGGTTTCATCCAGGATGTCGTGGACTACCTTGCTGCGGCCAGGGACCTGAAGAAGGAGCTCCGGGAGCTCAGCGAGGAATCCGCAGCAACGAACCCCTATTCCGAACGCCGGCGGGAGCCGCGCTTTTCGAGTGATGAAGTGCCCTGGATCTCGTTCGTACGAATGGGCGAGGAGCAGGCCACGCTGATCGACGTCTCCTCCCGTGGCGCGCTCGTGCGGCTGCAGTCACGCCCGGATCCGCGCTTCCTGAAACGCCCCGAAAGCAATCAGCGGCAGCCGCGGTTGACGATGGAAGTGGGGTACCACCGCGAAGTCCACGCCGCCGGCCGGATCATCCGGTGCGTGCCGCTGGCGAGCGGCGGGAAGACCGAATACGAGATTGCGTTTCTCTTCGACGACCAAGTGTCGCTGACCGAGCGCGTCGTCGAGCGGCTCGAGCTCACGCACCTCCTCGGCGACGCCTCGGCGATCTTCGTGGGGGCGGAGCCTAGCGCCGTGAGAGCTCTTGGACCTTCTTCTGAGCGTCGCGATATTTAGGCGACGTCGTGGGGACCTTCGAGTAGGCCTCAATCGCCCCGACGGGATTTCTTAACCGGCGCTCGCGCACTTCGCCCAGCTTCCAGTAGGCGTCGTACTTCGTGTTCGGAAAACGTGCGGCGAGGTCGGTGAGCGCTTGCGCCTGAAGCGGGTAGCTCTTGAGATCGTCGAGCATCTCGCTCATCTTCCACAACACATCTTCTGAATAGGCCGGGTAGCGCTCGGCGAGCGTGCGGTAGGTGAGCAGCGCCGACGGGACCAGTCCGCCAACAGTCTTGTCCGCGACCCGCTCGCGTGTGCGCTCTTCGATTTCGGCGCGGGCCACGAGCGCACGCGGTGCCCACTCCGACTTCGGATACTCGTCCGCGACCTGCCCGTACAGCTGCCGCGCGAGCACATCACGAGTGGCCAGACGTGATTTAAGCACGCGCTGCGCCTGTCGGTGGAGCGCCTCCGGCGCGCGTGGGCTCGTCTTGAACTTCTCGACGACCGACGCGTACGCCTGGATCGCTTCGTCATTCCTGTTCGTGGAGTCGTACGCCTCACCCAGCAGCATGTACGCGTCCGCGACGAGGCGATTCGTGCCGTGCTGATCGATGAAGGACCGCAGCGCCACGATCGCCGGCGCGACTTGATTTGCCGCGAGCTTCGTACGAACGTCCTCGAGTTCCGCGGCGACGGCAGCGGCAGCCGCCTTGGCACTCTTCGCTTCTTCGGCCGCCGCGGTGGCAGGGGTCGCCGGTGCGGTCGTGCCTGACGCTGGCGGCGAAACGGGTGCTGGCGCTGTGGGCGCAGGCGGTGGCGCAGCGGAAACCGTTGGAGGTGCAGGAGTCACAGCTGGTGCCGGCGCAGCGGGTGCAGCTCCCGAATCGCTCGCCTGATTCGGCGGCGGACCACCGACTTGCTGGATCAGGCCCTGCTGGTACGCCACCACCGCGACCAGCAGGATGATGACGGCCAGGGCGGCCAGCATGAGTACTCGCGACATCCCGCCAGTCGCAGGCACGGCGCCCGACGATGGTGCCGCGACGACGCCACTGGGCGAGTCAGTCGCGGGAACTGCCGGTGCTGAAGGCGCAACGGGGACGGCAGCAGCAGACGCAACTGGCACGCTCGCAGCCGACGCGGGAGGAACGGCAGAGGCCGAAGCCGGCACCGCTGCCATTACCGATCGCGATGCGGCCATGACGCGCGCCGACGACTCGGCGTCGCGCTTCAGGCGCTGCAGATCCGTTCCGAGATCGAGCGCACTCTGATACCGGAGCTGGCGTTCTTTCTCGACAGCTTTTCCGATGATGCGATCGAGCTCCGGCGGGATCGTCGGATTGACCTCGACAACGGACTGGGGCGCGCGGTTGAGGATCGCATCGAACACGATGGCCGTCGTCGTGCCGCCGAACGCGCGCCGGCCGGTCGCCATTTCGTAGAGAACCAACCCGAATGCAAACAGATCGGTCCTCGCGTCGAGCGGCTCGCCGCGCGCCTGCTCCGGCGACATGTAGGCGATGGTCCCGACGGTCATGCCCGGAGTCGTCGTCAGCGCCTCGGAGCCCATCGTCAAGCCCTCAGAGCCGTCGGAGCCGCTGGTGTTCTTGACGAGGCCGAAATCGAGGATCTTGGCGAGCCCACGCTTGGTGACGAAGATGTTCGCCGGCTTGATGTCGCGATGGACGATGCCGTGGCCGTGAGCGGCCTCGAGCGCCTCGGCGATCTGAATGGCGATCGGCACGAGCGTGTCCATCGGGAGGGGCCCCTTGGCGATCATGCTCGACAGCGGCTGGCCGTCGAGGAACTCCATGGCGATGAACTGCTGGCCCTCGTGCTCCTCGATCGCGTGAATCGTGCAGATGCCCGGATGGTTGAGGACCGACGCCGATCGCGCCTCGCGCCGCAGGCGCTCGACCGCGTGGCGATCGTTGGCCATCGATGGCGGCAGGAACTTCAGCGCGACCATGCGGCCGAGCGAGATGTCTTCAGCCTTGAACACCTCGCCCATGCCGCCGGCACCGAGTTTCTCGATGATCCGGTAATGCGTGATCGTGCGACCGACCATGGAAGCCTTCGATTTTAATGTCGGGCTGGCTGCGAAGGCCAGAGCGCGCAGGAGCGGCCGTGCTTACGCTTTTGTTATTTCGCTTCGGGGCGCAACGAATAGCTCGTACGTGCACCAATTGTCACGTCCGGCCGCGTCGTGCGCACCTCAATCCGGCGCGTCCGCTGAGCGGAATTCGTGTTGGTCGAGTAGTACCCGAGCACGTAGTAGTCGCTGGTGTCGGCGTCGATTCGTGCCAGCCACTTGTCGATGTCGTTCGTGTTGACGACGGCGATGCCGCCGGTGAGATCGGCCAGCGTGCGCAGGCTGTTCTGCCGCTCGCGCGTATAGGCTGACCAGTCCGACGCGTTCACATCCTGGTCGATGTCCGGACCCGCGATCAGGCCGCTCGGATCGATCGGATAGAAGGTTGCGTTGGCGCGATTCGCAGCCTTGGTGAGGTCGAAGAGGTCACGCATCAAATCGGTGGCCGACAGTTCCTGGGTGGCCCGCTGGTCGCGGTAGTCCGGATTGCTGCGAAGGCGTTCGGCGGCGGCAAGCAGGTTGCCGCTTTCGTCGGTGGACTCCGTGATGCCCATGCGCCGCGCCTGCTCTTCGAGCCGGCCCTCGACGAACGGATCGAAGTCGTAGCCGCTGCTGACGTAGATGACCGCCTTCCGCCGGTTCTGGATCTTCTCGAGACTCCGCACCAGATCGTATGCGGTGGCGAACGCGACCTGTGCGCGGTGGCGCACTTCGGCGGGCCCCTGTGACGACGACATCCCCTGCATGATGTCTTTCGGCGTCAGACCGCCGCCTGACATCTTGTCGATGGCGGATTCAAGGACCTGACGGTCGTACGTGAGCTGCTCGGAGATCGACGAATGACCTGTGCTGACGATCCCGAACATGTCGCCGTCGTGGATCAGATCGCGCAGCATTTTCCGGAGCCAGTCTTTGGCGCGGGGCGTGTCGCGAAACTGCAGGTGGAAGTCGTCGATGACGATCAGGAAGATCCGGCCTGTGGTGTCGCTTGCCGTTCGCCGTCCTGGCAGGATGATGCCTTCCTGTGTCGGCGCGGCCGGGGGAGAGAGGCGGTCGATGACGCGCCCGCCGTGCCTGAGCACGAACGACACGACCTCCTGCTTGACGCCATCCTCGTAGATCTCGATTTCACCTGGCAACAGGTCGGCGATGAACTGATTGGTGCGGGAGTTCCGCGGAATCATGTCGGTCGTCACCAGATCGACTGACGCGCGGAACGTCGGCGCACCCTGTTGAGCCGGAGCTGGCTGCTGCTGCGCGTGCAGTTCGATCAAAGCCAGGAATCCAAGAAGAAGGGAGGTCGCGGCCAGGCCGTGGGCAATCTTTGACACGCCTTTTGGACGCCGGGGCGCCCTCTTTGGTCGCCTGAGCTGGCAATTCGTGGCATGCCGGGTGCACGGCATTGAGCCCGTGCTGAGGGAGGATTCATGAAACGAGTGATTGCCGCGGCCCTGTTGGCTCTTGCGGGCTGCATGGCCGCGGGTGCTGCGACCTACGCGTTCAACGACAAAGGCGCCATCATCCACAACGGCAAAGTGATCTGCATCGACTGGCATGGCTGGACGCAGCACCAGCTCCACGGCGACCCGCCGTACGGTCCATTCCCATATTCCTGCGACCGGCCATAGCGAGACCCACGGCGCCCCTTCAGTGGGGCGCTGTGAATCAGACCCGACCTGCGCCGTAATCACGGCGATTCATTTCCTCACGTACGGCAGGGCTCGAACGGAACGCCTCCTGCACCTTTCAACAGTTTGAGGGAGGTATGCATGAGACGAATTACCCTGGGCTGTGCCGTTGCGTTGGCGCTTGGTGTGAGTGCCGCGGCGCAGGACTCCACTATTCGCTCCCGCACGGAGATCAAGACCGACGACGCGACAGCGTTCAGCATGACGGGCTGCCTGCGGCGTGATGTCGCCGGCAACTTCACGCTGTACGGCACCGCCGTGAGGGCCAGGGAAGGCCTGACGACGGAGACGAAGGTCCGCACCGAGAGGGATCGGGACGAAGCGAAGACCACCACGACGACCAGGACGAAGGCCGATGAAGGCCGCGTCGGAACTGCCGGCACGCTCGCGACGTTCCTGCTGCGGCCGCGTGAGAACGTGGCGCTCAGCCAGCACGTCGGACAGCAGGTGCAGCTCTCGGCCATCATGGTCGATCCCGATCACAATGACGCCGAAGTGAAGATCGAGGAGAAGACGAGTGTCGATCCGGAGCGCGGCGACACGAAGACGAGGCGGAGCAGGACGGAAGTCGAGATCGACAACGACGCCGGCGTGCAGTACACCGTCATGTCGGTGAAGCCGCTCGGCACCCCCTGCTCGTAACATTCAGACAACCGTTGGTGCCGGCCTCGTCGCAACGAGGCTGGCGCCCCCGGGCTACGCATGCCGCAAGTACAAGAGGCTTATATTACGCATGTGGTGCGATGCTCCTTCTGCAATAAGGAACAATCGGATGTCGAGCGGCTCATCACCGGGCACGCAGGCACCACCGTCGCGATCTGTAACGAATGCGTCGAGGTCTGTAACCAGATCATCGCGGGCAAGTTCGATGAAGAGCCCAGGCACACCGGCCTCCAGTGCCCATCCTGTGGCAGGGACGTCGTGTTAATCGACGACACCCAGTCGCCGCTGATCGTGACGCGCTGTCCGTCGTGCGGCTATCTCTGGAAGGCTGAAGAACCCGGAAACAAGCACTAGGGGACAACGGCGTGCCCGGCCGACACGCGGTTACTGCGCGTACAATGGTCGTTCCTGCCGTTGTCGCGGGCCCCTAGCTCAGTGGTAGAGCACCTGACTTTTAATCAGGGTGTCCCGGGTTCGATCCCCGGGGGGCCCAAATCCATTTAGCGATTTGGGATTTCAGATTGATGATCGCGGTGCGACAGCCTGTCGCCGAAGCATCCACCAGAAGCCAAGCACGAAGCCGATGATCAGGGGGCCACGTATGTCGAACGACTGTGGGTAGGATGCATCCCAGCTCAATCCACCGCTCGCTGCTTCAGCTCGTGGCGCGAGCACCAGTGCTACATACAAAAACGCCCAAGCTTCTTTGAACGCGACATACAGCGCCGCCACCGCAACCGCGGAAAGCAGGCCGACGCCGAGAGCCTTCAGGTAGCGCACAACGGTTAGATTCTGCCACGCAACCTTGCCCGAGAAGTCGATCTGAAAACGGTCAGGTGGTGTCCAATACGTGCATGTCGAGACTGCTCCCGGCACTTGGTTCATGCCTGATCGCGGTCGTCTGCGCCGTGCCCGTGGCAGCCCAAAGAGGAACCGACTTTTCAGGTAGCTGGGTCCTGGACGAGACGCAAGTTCGCCCTGCTCCCGACATCCCGCAACGGCTCGTTGTTCAGCAGCCACTCACGACGATGACCAACGTTCGTGGAGGACCTATTCCGCCTGCGTATCTGAGGCTTTACGTGACACGGTATCTGGGCGACGTTGTTCAGGAAGATGCTTACCCGATCGGCTTGATCGGTGGAAGCGTCGCCGGGACCGGCCAACCAGGCGGCGGAAGTCGCTACGAGGTCACGTGGCGCGGGGATTCTCTCTGGATCTACCGGGAGAGCTACGGCGCTGCAGGGGCGAACATTCGACGTCGGAGTGAGACCTGGCGAATCGATGATCTCGGACGGCTGGTCATCAGCGTCGAGACTCGGGAACAGAGTGAGGCGGCTACGACGCAGACACTCGCGTATCGGAGAGACAAATAGCAAGCGAGAATGCTCAAGTCAGGCTCCGTGTCCCTCGCTCTCGGACGACGGCATCGGTCGTTCACCTTGTTCCCTGCGGTCGCGCCGTTGCGACCACATGTGATCGCAGTTGCCGCACCGGAACCATTCCTGCTCGCTGCCGGGATTATTGGCCGGCAGGACGGAGATCGCACCACTCGTACAGCGTGGACACATCTCCTGCATCATTTCGGAATACCTTGGGCGATGGCTGTTCCTCACGCTCCAACCCCCCTTGCCCCGTGCATCGACGCCCAGTTCGTTCACGTTCTGTTCCACCTCCGGCACCGTGTGCATGCTCTGGGGGCTGCGAATGCAGGCGGTGAAAGGGAAGGGAAGCCCGCGCGCCGAGCCAGATTCGCGGAAGAGGTCCGCCTGAAGTCGGACGCTCCGTAAGTGGCAACGATTTACCCAGCCAATGCCCGAGGTTTCCCCAAGGCTCTGCTGAATCAGGCAGTTACCGTAGGCCTGCCGATTGCACCTCCTCAGGGGCATGGTCAGGCTGGTTGCATTCATCGCCATACTGTCGAGCGTTGCCTGTGGGGCCGTCGCCTCAACCACAAATCGTGCGTTCGCGACTCGGCCGGACAACACCCCCGAGCGAGTGAACGCCATCGCCCGCGCGCAGGTCTGGACTCCGACAAACGTGCGCCTGATGAACCTCCGCGAGGGCCCGACAGGGCCTAAAGCCTTCACGCTACACCAGACCGTCACGTGCACGTACGTGCCGAAGGAACTGTCCGGCGGATCGCCGAAGTTCGCGTGTAAGTCAGGTCAGGATGAGCTGAAGGTGAAATTCGGCGGGGACAACGCCGAAGTGTTTGCCGAGGTTGCTGCGACGCGGCTGATGTGGGCGCTGGGCTTCGGCGCCGATGCGATGTACTCCGTCCGCGTCATCTGCCGTGGGTGTCCATCGTCTCTCGGTGGGATCGCGCGTGAGAACGACGAGCGGATCTTCGACCCGGCAACGATCGAGCGCAAGATGCCGGGGCGAGAGTTCGAACCCGACAGCGCATGGTCATGGGGCGATCTCAACGACATTGACGAACGGCGCGGCGGCGCCACACGTGCGCAGCGCGACGCGCTCAAGCTGCTCGCCGTGTTCATGCAGCACACCGACACGAAACCGCGCCAGCAGCGAATCATGTGCATCGAGGCCGGAGAGGGCGGGGCCGGCGTGTGTGAGAAGCCGTTCATGATGGTCAGCGATGTCGGCCTGACGTTCGGCCGCGCGAATCTGTTCAACGCCAACGACAGAGGCATGGATTACGTCCGCTGGGCCGCGACGCCGGTATGGAAGGATTCCACCGGCTGCGTCGGCAACCTCTCGAAGTCCGCAACCGGGACGCTGGACGATCCGGTCATCAGCGAAGAGGGCAGGGCGTTTCTCGCCAACCTGCTGATGCAGCTGTCGGACGATCAGATCAGCGGCCTGTTCGAAGCCGCGCGAGTGACCCTGCGCCTCCGTGATCCCGGCAAGTCCAGCTCCGGTATGGCCACGGTCGGGGAATGGGTGGAGGTCTTCAAGCGCAAGCGCGCCGAGATCGTCAATCGCAAGTGCGCGTAAGGTCCGCCTAGGGTCAGCCTGGGGTCGCCTAAAGGCGGACACGACGTACGAATGTTCGAGATCCATCCGATCGTCTGGCTGCAGTCGTGGGCTTCGCCCACGCTGACAGCCGTGATGAACGGCATTTCCCTTCTGGGCTACACCCGCGCGTATGTGGCCATCGCCGTATTCCTGGCATTCGCCTTCCGCCTGCGCGCTGCCGTGCCGTTGCTCGTGCTGGTCGCGTTGAGCGGGGCCGTGACGGACATCGCCAAGACCGCGGCGTCCATGCCACGCCCCGACGTGGATAGCCGGGTGCAGGCGCTCGCCCTATTCGCGTCAGAACTCCGGCAGCGTGACGCCGACACCCCCACTGAAGTCGAAGACAGCTACGGATTTCCTTCAGGCCACGTCAGCGCGACGACAGCCGTTGTCGTTGGCTTGGGATTGCTCCTGCGCTGGTCGCGGCGCTCGTGGATCCTCGGGACGCTGTGGATCGCGGCGATGGGCATTTCGCGGATGTATCTCGGACGTCACTTTCCAGGTGATGTGCTCGGCGGCGTGGTGATCGGTCTGGCCACGGTCGGGCTAGGGTTCGGCCTTCTAAAAGTGGCCCATCGAGTGATGGCCGTTGCGATTGTTCTTGCTGGAAGTGCACTCCTCGTGGGGCTGCCGGACGCCGGAGATGCGGGGCGGATGCTAGGCACCGCGAGCGGCGCGCTCTTCCTCGTCTCGCACGACGTGTTCGCACGCCTGGCGACCGTCAAAGCGCGCATCATGCTGCTGGTGACAGCGATCGTCGCCTTTACCGTTGCGTGGGTGATGATGTCGCTGGCACTTCGTGACAGTTCGCCGTCGAGCGCGAGCGCGCTGCGGCTTGCGGCGAGCGCGCTGCCGAACGCCGCACTCCTCATCGTGCCCGCTTGCGTGCCGGCCTGGCTGCTTCGCGGGCCTCTTATACGAGATGCTTCGACAAGCACCGCCGCACGGCGCTGACAACCTCCGACGGATCCATGGGCTTGTGGAGGATGCAGGCGAAGTCCTCCGGCCTCAGGTCGCTCGTGTCCTCTCCGGTGACGATGACGATGGGGATGTGGCAGGTGTCGACGCGTCCTCTGATTTCACGCTGCACGTCACGGCCATTGAGACGGGGGAGATTGAGATCGAGCACGACGACTGATGGCCGTGTGACGTCGAGATGCCGGAGTGCATCAACGCCGTCTTCGACGGCGATGACATGGAACCCTTCGAGTTGCAGAGTGGCCCGGTAAAGGGACCGCAAGACAGCATCGTCTTCAACAATCAGGATTGGGGAAGACTTTGCTGGCAGCACGTTGGCCGACTGTAGAGGAATTCCTTCCGTCCATAAAGCTGAACCATGAGAAATTTGCGCAAGCTCATCCTGTGGGGAGCGGCTGAGGCAGAGACACCCCTGAAGGGGTGTCCTACTGAGTTGTGGTCAGGTGGTCCCGCCTGGCTCGAATCGATACCCGATCTCGCGGATGGTCTGGATGTAGATCGGGTTGTGAGGATCGGGTTCGACCTTCGAGCGCAGCGTTGCGACGCAGCGGTCGATGCTTCGCGGCGTGACGAAGACGGACGCTCCCCACACCGCATTCAGGATCGTGTCGCGTGCGAGCGCGCGGCCGGGGCGTGACGCGAAGTACGCCAGCAGCGCGTACTCGCGAGCCGTGAGATCGAGCACCAGCCCCTCGCGCCTGACGACGCGCGCCGTCACGTCGATCTCGCAGTCGCCGAACCGCTGGACCGTCCTGTCCGGGCCGCGCCGGCGCAGCAGCGCCCGGGCCCGCGCGATGAGCTCGCCGACGCGAAACGGCTTCGTGATGTAGTCGTCGGCGCCGAGGTTGAGCCCGAGGATGACGTCTTCTTCCTGGCCCTTGGCCGTGAGCATCACGATCGGCACGTCGAGGCCCTGCTCCCGCACCGTCCGGCATACCTCGAAGCCGTTCATTCGCGGCAGCATGACGTCGAGCAGGATCAGGTCGGGCCGCATCGAGATCGCGGCGTCGAGACCGCGCTGGCCGTCCTCGACCACATGAACGTCGAATCCCTGCGCGCGGAGCGTGTCGGAGAGGCCGCGGGCGAGGGCAGGCTCGTCTTCGACGAGCAGCACCCGTCCCTCGCTCACGCCAGGGCTCCAGCGGACGCGTAAGGCACAGTGAGCGTGAACGTGCTGCCCGAGCCCTGGGCACTCTGCACGCTCACGGATCCGCCGTGCGCGCGCGCGATCAGCTCGACGATGCTCAGGCCGAGGCCGACGCCGGAGGTGGCGCTCGCCAGGCTCTGATCCACGCGGTAGAAGCGCTTGAAGATGCGCCGGTGTTCCCGTGGCGCGATGCCGATGCCGTTGTCCTGGACCTGAAACGCGACGCCGTCAGCCGTGCGTTCGACTTTCACGGAGACGCGCTTCTGGTCTGGCGTGTACTTCAGCGCGTTGTCCAGCAGATTGATCAGTGCGGAGATCAAGGCCCCCTCATCCGCGCGCACGGCCGGAAGGTCCGGTGAGATCTCGATCGTCAGGTCGCACGCCTGAGGCACCCGTTCGCGGATGGCGGCGACGGCGGCGTTGACAGCCGCGGATGGCGACACGGCGGAGAAGGCGAAGCGCTCACGTCCGCGCTCGAGGCGCGAGAACGTGAGGAAGTTTTCGATGAGCCGCGTCAGTCGCGCGTTCTCGCTTGCGACCAGATGCAGGTACTCGCGCGTCTTGGTTTCATCGAGGTGCGTGTCGGCCAGCAGGCCGTCCACCAGGACGCGCATCGAGGCGAGCGGCGTCCGCAGTTCGTGCGATACGGAGGCGACGAGATCGGTCTTGAGCCGCGCCAGCCGGAGCTGCCGGCGGAACACGCTGCCGGTCATGACGGCAATCAACACGGTGGCGGCAAGGCCCGACGCCGCCACCGCGACGTAGGCCATCGTCTGCCGTCGTGCGCCGGAGTCGTCCACGGGGAGGCTCTCCAGCGGCTCGAAGAACGAGAGCTGCCAGCCGGGCAGCGCGGCGCCGGCAGCGATCGCTTCCATGTCGGCCTTCTCATTTGGCGCGAAGGTGTTGAAGAGGATCCCCGATGGCTGCACCTCGTGCAGCAGGTCGTGCATGATCGACTGAATGGTCGTCGTCCGGAAGAGGACGACCGTCATCCGGTCCGCCGATGTGAACGCCCAGACGTCGCTGACCGCCGTCTGCTGAAAGGCGCCCGGCACGAGCGCCAGGCCGCCACGCGCGGCGACTTCCGAGGACAGGACGACCATCGGCTGCAGCGACGGGCGAAGCGCCGCATCGAGGGTCTGGAGGCGCGACTCGATTGGAAACGCGACTCCGCCACGTTCATCGAACAGGATGGCGCCGTCGCCCCCTTCGTCGAGGGTGATCTCCGTGAACCTCTGCGCGAGGGTCCCGCGTCCATTCAACCGCGCGGCGTACGCCTGCCAGGACGCCTCGACCCGCGATCGCACGAGTCGAAGCTGCGCGCGATAGCCTTCAAGCGTCGTTCTGCGGCTGGCATCCGCCTGCACCTGCACGGCCTCGTTCATGAACCAGAGCACGCACGCTGCCGGCAGCAGCGTCAGCAGGACGAGCAGGACGATGAGCGACGTATGGCGATCGCGACGGTCGGTGGCGGGAGCAAACACGGGCTTAATTCTCCGCCGGCATCTCGAGGCGGTCGATCACAAGCACCTCGACCGAAGCGCGGCCTGGCTGCAGTCTGAGGCCAAGCTGGTCCTCGACGGCGGTAAAGATCGGGGGCAGATCGGCGAGCGGACCGCCAGCGCGCGCATTGACGGGCGCGGCCTTGAAGTCGATATCGAATCGTCCTGTCAGGCCGGTCTTGTCGACAATCGGCCGCCCGAGCGCACTGGCGAGCATGGCGACGAAGTTCTGGAACGGCGCGGCGCCACCCGTAAAGCTTGCCGTACCGCCGATACCGCCGCAGGTCGGACGCTGGCCCGGCACCGGAGCGTTCGGCAGCCGTTCACCCTCGAGATTGCGCTTGCGGGCATCGGCGATGATCGCGTCGCAGTTGAAGTCCGATCGCCGCAGGCCTGGCCCCAGCCGTCCGTCGCCGCGCGCGAGCGTGAGCGTGTAGACGTCCATCTCTCGCTGTTCGACGTGCGTCGCCATGTTGAATCGGTCGATCAGCAGACCGCGGTAGTACGCGGGCCGCTCCTCGATCTGCACGTCGCGGTTGGCGCGCGCGTTGACCTCGAACAGCTGTGTCCGTCCCCAGTCAGGCAGCCCTTCGACGCGATAGAGAGGAATCTCAAAGCCGATGGAGACCATGCTCAGGAGCGGCAGCCCCTGGGTGAAGTGGCCACCGGGCTGCCACAGCATCGGCGCCCGCGTGGCGGTCTTCTTGACTGAGGCGACCTCGAACTTCAGGACCGGGGTCAGGGTAGGGCTCTGCTGCGCGCCCGCGGGGACGCACAGCAGAGCACCGATTATCAGGATTCCCGCTATCGTCGCCGTCGGCTTCATGCACACCTCGCCGGACCCACGATAGAGGGGGGTTGTTACCAGTTTGTTACGAGGTCCTAATTCGCCCTCGTGAACGTCATTGCCTGTGGCGCGCCGCCGCCGGCCGGGCGCTGCGTGCCCTCAATCGTCGTGCCGTTTACGCGCCCCGTGAATTCAGCCTGCTTTTCGGCCGTCAGCGTCACGTCGTTGCCGCGCAGCTTGCCCGTCACGGGAATCGTCTGACCCGCGGCGGTCTTGAACGTCCCGCTGACAATCTGGTACTGCTGCGTCAGCGTGAGCTCGCCCGCCGGCGAGGACGTGCGCCATGTGCCCGCGATCTTCGCCGGGACGATGTTGAGATACACGTTGCACCAGCTCTCGCAATCCTCGAGGAGCACGTGCTCGTCAGGAGTCCATTCCTCGATGGTGAACGTGTTGAGCACCACTCGCGTGCCTGGCTGCAGGTTGAAGATCTTGTCGCGCAGCACCAGCAGGTTGCTCGGGAGCAGGAAGAGGGCGAGCACGTTCGCCTTGGAGAAGTCGGCCTGATACATGTCGCCCTGAACGAATTGCGCGCGTTCGGCCACGCCTTCCTTCGCGGCGATCCGCTTCGACAGCTCGACCATGTCGTTGTTGTATTCGACGCCGAGGCCGCGTGCGCCGCGCTTGGCGGCAGCAATCACGTTGCGGCCATCGCCGGATCCGAGATCGATGACGAAGTCCTGCGCCGAGACCTTCCCGACCTCCATCATCTTGGCGACGGTCACTTCCGGCGAGGGCACCCAGACGACGTCCTTGCCGGGCTGCCCGGAGAAGGGAACGAATTCTTCCTTGGTCTGTGCCGCAGCTGGGATAGATGTGGCACCAGCGATGACTAACGTAATAAAGCCTCGGACGAATCCAGACATCTCAGCCCCCCTAGAACCGCGAATGATCCGAACGATCTATTTGACCCGCGTCAACGTGACCTGCTGCGATGCGCCGCCACCGGCGGGCCGCTGGGTCCCCTCGATGACGTTCCCTTTCACGACACCCGTGAACTCCTGCTTTCCGCTGGACAGCGTCAGCTCATTGCCACGCAGTCGGCCGCTCACGGTGCCTGTCTGTCCGTCCGCCGTCTTCGAGCTGCCGGTCAGCATCTGGAACGTCTGGGTCAGCGTGATCTCCGCGCCGTTCGGACCTCGCCACGTTCCCGCGATCTTCGCCGGGACGATATTCAGGTACACGGTGCACCAGCTGCTCTGGCAGTTCTCGACGGTCACCTGCTCGTCGGCGGTCCATTCCGGGATGGGGAAGGTGTTCAAGACCACGCGCGTGCCTGGCTGCAGGTTGAAAATCTTGTCCCGCAGGACCTGCAGGTTGCTCGTCAGCAGGAAGAGCGCCAGCACCGTCGCCTTGGAGAAGTCGGCCTGATACATGTCGCCCTGGACGAACTGGGCACGATCAGTGACGCCTTCCTTCGCCGCGATGCGCTTCGACAGCTCGACCATGTCGTTGTTGTATTCGACGCCGAGGCCGCGCGCCCCCAGTTTGGCGGCGGCGATCACGTTGCGCCCATCGCCGGATCCGAGATCGACGACGAAGTCCCGGGCGGTGATTTTGCCGACCTCCATCATCTTGGCGACGGTTTCCTCAGGCGACGGGACCCAGACGACGTCTTTGCCCGGCTGGCCAACCGTCGGGACGAACTCCTGTTTCGCCTGGGCCCAGACCGGGTGGACACCCACGGCGGCGATGACCAGTCCAATAACAAGGCGACCCACCGATTTGGACATCCCACTCCCCCCAAAAGCCGACCTGAATGCCGGCCCTTACCAACTATCCAACGACTGAACTACCAGCTGCCCAACCACCCAACTGGCCAATTACATATACCCGAAGTGGGACTAGAATGACTCCCGCCTTCGCCGCTCCGCGGCTTCGGTGGGGCAGGCTCCACACGGAGGACCCATGATCAGCTCTCAGCGACGCCAGATTACGGCGGTGTTCCTAGCCTTCGGCATCGCCGCGGTTGCGGTGTCCGCGCAGGCGCCGGCCGGACGCGGGCGGGGCGCGGCCCCGGCCCAGGCTGCTCCCGCGGTGCCCGCCGAACCGTTGAGCGCCCTTGCGCCGGAAAACCTTACAAAAGCCCGGCCCAAGGCGCCCTTCGATCTGACCGGCAACTGGTTCATCAGCGGCAGCGTGCCTGGTGGCGGCTGGCTCTTCGGCCGGACGCCGGCGGTGCTGCCGAAGCTGACCGCGAACGCCCAGAAGCACTTCGACGCCTACGCGGCCGCGGTCAAGGACAACAAGGTCTACCGCGACGACATCGGCAAGTGCTGGCCCGCCGGCATGCCGATCATCATGACGCGCGTCTGGCCGATCGCGATGATCCAGCTGCCGACGGCGATTTACATGATCAGCGAGTTCATGAACAGCCTGCGCGTCATCTATCTCGATGGCCGCCAGCACACCGACCCGGACCTCGTCGTCCGCAGCTTCAACGGCGAATCCGTCGGCCGCTGGGAAGGCGACACGCTGGTGGTGGACACGCGGAACTTCACGGATCTCGACAAGCACTGGGTCGATCAGGGAATCCCGGCGAGCAAGGACTTCAGGATGATCGAGCGCTACAGGATGATAAACAACGGCAACACGCTCGAGGGCGAGTGGACGCTGATCGATCCGCAGAACTGGGAAGGCGAGTGGAAGGGGACCCGCCGCTGGAATCGCGTGACCGACCACGACATCCAGGAAGTTCAGTGCCTGCCAGACCTCAACGAACATCTCCAGAGCACGTCGTCGAGCGTGCATGTGAGGTAGGGTGCGAACGGTGCGAGGGGTGCCAGGTGCAAGAGGTGCAAGAGGTGCGAAGGGTTCAGGAGGAAAGATGAGAAGGTTTCTACTCGCGGCGGTTCTTATATCGGGCATCGTTGCGCCGGCGTTCGCGCATCATTCGCCCGCGGCATTCGAGGCGCAGAAGACCGTGACGCTGGTTGGAACGATCAAGGAGTTCCGCTGGCAGAATCCCCACACGTGGATTGAGGTCATGGTCCCCAACGAGAAGGGCCAGGAAGTGCTGTGGGCGGTCGAACTGACCAGTCCGACCTATCTCATTCGCGCCGGCTGGAAGTCCAACACGCTCAAGCCGGGCGACAAGGTGACCGTCGTCGGCCGTCCGCTGAAGTCAGGAGAGCCGGGCTCGGCCATCTTCACCTCCGTCACGCTGGCCGACGGACGCACGCTGCTCGAACGCCCGGCGCGGCTGGGCGGCGGCGGAGAAGCCAAGTGATGCGCGCGCGGACGCTCATCGGTGGTGTGCTCGCGGCAGCGCTGGCGGTCGTGCCCGCGGCGCTGGTGGCGCAGCGAGGCCAGGCGGCGCCGCCTCCACCCGCGGAGCCACTGAGCGCTCTGGCGCCCGAGAACATTTCGAAACCGCGTCCCAAGGCGCCGTTCGATCTCACGGGTAACTGGTTCATCGACACGAGCACGGGCGCTGATGCCTGGAAGTTCGGGCCGCCGTATCCGAAGCTGACTGCGAAGGCGCAGAAAGAGTTCGATACGGGGATGAAGTACATGAAGGAAGGCAAGATCTACAAGGACGACATCGGGCAGTGCTGGCCCGCCGGCCTGCCGCTCATCATGACGCGCTACTGGCCGACGGCGATGATTCAGCTGCCGACGGCGATCTACATGGTCAGCGAGTTCATGAACAGCTTCCGGACCGTCTTCCTCGATGGGCGCCAGCACACAGATGTCGACGTCGTCGTGCGGACGTACAACGGTGAATCGATCGGGCGCTGGGAAGGCGACACGCTCGTCGTCGACACCAGGCACTTCCGCGGTGATCACCACTGGATGGATCAGGGCGGCGCCTCGATCCCGGCGGGCGAGCAGCTGCGCATCGTCGAGCGCATCCGTCTGCTGCCTGGCGGCAAGCAGCTCGAGATTGCCTACACGATGACCGACCCGGAGCACTGGGAAGGCGAGTGGAAGAGCACCAAGCGATTCAATCGGGTCAACGACATCGACGTCCACGAGGTCGTGTGTCTCCCGGATCTGAATGAGCATCTGAAGAGCACGCGATCCAAGACTCAGGTTCAGTGATGTTTCTACGATTCCTTCTCGCGCTCGCGGTGCTGTTAGCGGCCGCGCCCGCCACGGCGCAGGTGAGCTTTGTCGGCGACTGGAGCGCCCGCATCCACGAGGATCAGCCGGATCGCGTGCCGGGCGAGGAGCCTGGTGACTTCAGCGGGATCCCGCTCAACGAAGCCGGACGACGATTCGGCGACGCGTGGGACGTGGCCCGGCATTCGGTGCTCGAGCATCAGTGCGCGCCGTACACGCTGCCCTACATGTTCTTCGGACCGAACCAGTTCCGCATCTGGGAAGAACGCCACCCAGACACGCAGGAGCTGATCGCGATTCAGATGTTCATGGGGACCTACCAGCAGCGGCGGACGATCTGGATGGACGGGCGCCCGCATCCGCCCGACTACGCGCCGCATACGTTCATGGGCTTCTCGACCGGCGAGTGGAACGGCGACATCCTGACGATCACGACCACGCACTTGAAGGCCGGGTATTACCGGCGTACCGGCGTGCCGCAGAGCGATCAGTCCACGGTGGTGGAGCACTGGATGCGTCACGGCAATCTGTTTTCGCAGGTGACGATCGCCACCGATCCCGTGTACCTGTCCGAGCCGTACATTCGCAGTCAGGAATTTGCGGTGATGGAGCGCAACAACACGAACTGGCTGTACAACTGCGAATACGTGATGGAGTTGCCGACCGACAAGAACACGGTGCCGCACTTCCTGCCGGACCAGAACACATGGCGGGGTGAGTTCGGTCAGCGGCATGCGATGCCCGAGGACGGCGTCCGCGGTGGCGCCGAAACGCTCCTGCCCGACTGGCGGCCAGGCGCGAAGCCAGCCGCGGTACGGCCAAACGTCAACGGAGGTTTCCGGCCGGAGGATCAGCCCTCGAAGCTGGCGGCCGGTGAAGTGAAGGCCGTCCATGTCCAGGGCAACGTCCACATGATCGTCGGCGCCGGCGCCAACATCGCGGTGCAGGTCGGCGAGGACGGTGTGTTCGTGGTCGATGCAGGAGCCGCGGGTACGAGCGAGAAGGTGCTGGCCGCGATCAAGTCGATCACGCCGCCGGGCAAGGAGATCCGCTGGATGGTGAACACCACCTTCCGCGCCGACCACACGGCCGGCAACGAGGCGATCTCGAAGGCCGGGCGCACGGTGAACGGCAACACCGCCGACATCATCGCGCACGAAAACGTCGCCGCCCACATGATCAAGGCGGGCGTGCCCGACAACGGCCGCCCATTCAAGACGTTTTTCGAGCAGGGCCGCGATCTCCCGTTCAACGGCGAAGCCGTGGTCATCTCGCACCCCGAGACGGCCAACACGGATGCCGACTCGTTCGTGATGTTCCGGAAGTCCGACGTGATTGCGACCGGCGACATCTTCCGGACCGACAGCTTCCCGGTGATTGACGTCGAGGCGGGCGGAACGACGCAGGGCGTCATCGATGCGCTCAACCGCATCCTCGACCTGACCGTTCCCAGCAAGATGCTCCAGCAGGGCGGCACCTACGTGATCCCCGGCCACGGCCGCATCAGCGACGAGCATGATGTCGTGATGTACCGGGACATGGTCTACATCATCCGCGACCGCGTCCGCGACATGGTGGCGAAGAAGATGACGCTCGCGCAGGTGCAGGCCGCGCGGCCGGCGCTCGACTACGAGGGGCGCTACGGTTCCAACACCGGCCCATGGACCACGGCGATGTTCATTGAGGCGATTTACAAGGATCTCGGCGGCCAGACTGCCGCCCCCGCGACCAGGAGTGCGAAATAGCCATGCGACGTCATTTCTCGCTTCCGATTGGTGTGCTGATTGTCGCGGTGGCGATTGCCGTGGGTTCCGATGTGGCCGCGCAGCGCGGCGCCGGCGGACGCGGCGCAGGTCCGGCCGGGGCGCCGCAGACGGCGCGCGCGCGCAACCCGGT
>DATLLQ010000240.1:0-22608 GCA_035537775.1 Vicinamibacterales bacterium
GAAGCGATTCGGCGACGTGACGGTCATCCGCGACGTCACCTTCACGGTACCGGACCTGCCCGGGACCGGTGAGTTCGTGACGATTCTCGGGCCGTCGGGCTGCGGCAAGTCGACCGTGCTTCGCCTGATTGCCGGCCTGCCGCCGCATCATCCGACCACCGAGGGCGAGGTGCACGTGGCCAACGCCCCGGTCGCGGGACCCGGCGCCGATCGTGGCATGGTCTTCCAGGACTACACGTCCTTCGACAATCGCACGGTCGAGGACAATGTCGCATTCGGCCTCGAGTGCCGGGGCGTCGGGGCGCGCGAGCGTCGCGAGCAGGCCCGCGCCTGGATCGAGAAGGTCGGCCTCGACGTGAAGCGCGACGCCCAGAAGTATCCGAGCCAGCTCTCCGGCGGCATGCGGCAGCGCGTGGCCATCGCGCGCACCCTCATCCTCCGCCCGCGCATCATCCTGATGGACGAGCCGTTCGGGGCGCTTGACCCGGCGACCCGCCTGCACATGCAGGAAACGCTCAACAAGCTGTGGCGTGAAGCCGAGGCGACCGTCTTCTTCGTGACCCATTCCATCGAGGAAGCCGTGTATCTCGGAGACCGCGTTTATGTGTTCTCCTCCGCTCCGGGTACTATCCTGCGCGAGATCGCCGTGCCGAAAAGCGACAGGCCGCCCAGGGAGATGCAGCGCGACAAGAGATTCGTCGAGCTGGTCGGCGACATCCGCGACACTGTCGATACGCTGCAGTCGTCCACGCGCGCCGGCGATTGACGGATGGCGAACATCATTCCTCCCCCGATCCCGTCCGATCGGTCCTCGAAGCCGCCGCAGGGCGCCTCGCTCACGGACTACGTGAAGGAGGCCTTCCTCTTCCGGTGGAACCTGTTGTTCTTTCTTGGCGGCCTTGCCGGGGCCGCAATCGCGCCGCTGGCCGATGTCACCATCCCGCTCGTCTTCGCCGGCGAGCTCGCCTACCTCGGTGCGCTGACGTCGCTGCCGCGGTTCCGTGCGGCCATCGACGCGAAGATCCATTCCTTGAAAGGCACTGCCGCGCCCGTCACGACTCCGGCGCCTTCACTCATCGTCATGCTCGCCGGATTGCCGGCCGAGTTGCGAAGGCGCTTCGAGCAGCTCCACGAGCGATGCGTGGAGATGCGCCAGCTCGCGGTCGGCGTGCGCGGGGCGTCGGGCCGCGAGGCGGGGTCGGCCGAAGAGATTCGCACGCCCGGCCTCGATCGCCTCTTGTGGCTGTTTCTGCGCCTGCTGATCTCGAAGCACGCGCTCGACCGGTTCCTGAAGACGACGAGCGTCGAGGAGATCGACACGCGCCTCGAACAGCTGCGCAAGGATTTCACCGCCGCGCAGCAAGCCGGCGACGAACGGATTGTGCGGTCGCTGCAGGACAGCATCGCGAGCGCGGAGCTTCGAAAGGACAACTATGAGCGCTCGAAGAAGAACGCACAGTTCGTCTCGATCGAGCTGGATCGAATCGAGGGCAAGATTCAGGCGCTGGCGGAAATGGCCGTCAACCGCCAGGACCCGGATCTGTTGAGCAGCCAGGTTGACTCAGCCGCGGAAAGCATGCGGCAGACGGAAAAGGCGGTGAGCGAGCTCCAGCATCTCACCGGCCTCGCCGACGAATTGCAGGATCCGCCGCCGATTCTCGACGCGGACCTGCGGCAGGTCCTTCGCCATGACGCCTGATTCAGTGACTGGCACCGGCCTGGCGAAGAGTGGCAGCGCCGTTGGCACGCTGTCGGATCTCCCCTCCTCGTTTCCGCCGTGGGCGAGAAGGCTTGCTGAGCTCTATTTCTCGGGCACCACGTCGGCATTCGTGCTCCACGGCAACACGTACGACTACGTGCGCAGCCCCGGCCACGACAAGGAGTACGTCGGACTCGCCGAGTTCCTTGCCGAGCAGCTCTTTGGACGCTGGTCCCTGGTGCTGCACTACGACCTCGGGCGCGGCCTGCGCGTTGCCGCTGGACGCGACGAGCAGCGCCTGAAGGAGATGGTGACGCTCGCCAACCGCAAGGTCGGCGACCTGAGCACGCTCGCGAAGGAACCGTCGGCGACGATCGCCGTACTGGACCGCTTCGTGAGGAACAACCTCATGGCCGCCGAGGCCGACCGTCTGAGCCTGGCGATCATCGTCGATCAGGCGTCGTACGTGTTTCCGTCCGGCGATCCGGGGCGTCTCAGCGCGCAGGCCTCGTCACAACTCGTGACGATGATCAACTGGGCGACGAGCCCGCACGTGAAGCGGCTGAACATGGCCTTCGTGCTGGTCGATGAGAAGCGCGCGGATCTCAGCGAGCGACTGACCAGCAACCCGCACGTGGCGTCGATCGAAGTGCCGCTGCCCGACGAGCCGGAGCGCGTGCGGTTCGTCAACGCCATGGTCGATCCGCCTGCGCTCGCCGCGTTCTCGGACTACGACGCCGGACAGCTTGCGGCGCTGACCGCCGGCATCTCGCTGACCGATCTCAACGTGATCGTGCAGTCGGCGCGCGAGGGCGGACGACGGCTCGACGCGAAGGTCTTTCGAGAGCTGAAGAAGCTGCTGATCGAGCGGCAGTGCCACGGCCTGCTCGAGTTCATCGAGCCGAAGTGGACCCTCGACACCGTCGTCGGGCACGAAGCCGCGAAGGCGCGCCTGCGCGAGGACGCGGCGCTGCTGAAGCGCGGCGCCCTCGACAGCATGCCGATGGGCTATCTGATCTGCGGGCCGGTGGGCACCGGGAAGTCATTCCTCGCCCAGTGCGTCAGCGGAGAGATCGGCGCACCCTGCGTGATGCTCAAGAACTTCCGGTCGAAATACGTGGGCGAGACGGAGGGCAATCTCGAGCGGGTGCTGTCTGTGCTCCGCGCGATGGGCCCGGTCGTTGTCGTCGTTGACGAGGCCGACGTCGCGCTCGGCTCACGCGATCAGGAAGGTGATTCGGGCACGTCGAGCCGCGTCTTCGGCATGATCGCCTCGCAGATGGGCGACACGAAGTATCGCGGCCGCATCGTCTGGATGCTGCTGACCGCCCGGCCCGATCTGCTCCCCATCGACTTGAAGCGACAGGGCCGCGCGGAGGTGCACATCCCGCTGTTCTATCCGTCGGACGAAGGCGAGATCCGGCAGCTGTTCACGATTCTCGCCGGCAAGATGGGATCGCGTGTCGCCGCCGAGGACATCCCGTCGATTCCCCAGCGCGGCCATCTCTCCGGCGCCGATATCGAGGGGATGGTCGGCCGCGCCTGGCGCAAGTCGCTGCTCAGCGGCAAGGACCACATCACGAAGGAAGCGCTCGCCGAGGTCGTGTCGCAATTCATGCCGTCGACGCAGGGCCTGGAGCGCGAGCTGCAGGAGGTCGCGGCCATCATCGAATGCACCGACCGTCAGTTCCTGCCGGCTCTGATCCTGGAGCGCATGGACAAGGAAGGCGGGCGCGCGACATTCCAGGCCCGCCTCACGGCACTGAAACAGATTCTGAAAGACCTATAAACAAGGACGAAACACATGGCCAAAACAAGCTGGTTCGACGAACGCGCTGAACACCCCACGCTGCATGAGCGCGTCGAGAAGCTGGAATCGTTCACCACGGCAATGGCCGACGGCGTGGTCGACAGGAAGGAGCTCGACGGGCAGGAGCAGCGCCTGACCGCGGCGATGAAGAGTCTCGAGCCGAAGCTGAGCGACGAACTTCACGCGCAGGTCACGAGCGTGATGATCGAGCTGACGGCCTACAACGTGATGCGCCTGCTGCACGAGCTGCAGGCCGAGCGCGCCAGGACCGCCTTCGCCAAATCCTGAGTGGGTGGCTTTCGGGACCATCGAGTACAACACTGTTCGCAGACGACCGTGGTTGTCATCGCGCCGGTTACGTGAATCGGCAAACCTTCGATGACTCAGGACTTTGCACCGATCGCGGCGTGGAATGCAGCTTGCTGACTGACACTCCCTCCGATTCGATTCAGGAGCGCGTCGGTGACGGTGCAATCTATTGTTCGCAACACGGCACTGCGGCCATTACGTGCAGCGACAGCTGCACTCTTGATGCTGCTCGCCTTTCAGGGCGCGGCACCATCGAGCGCACAGACCCCGGCGTCACCTGTCCGGCTGGAGATTCTTTCGAAGCCGCAGCTTGTCGCTGGCGAGACGCTGGTCGTCCAGGTCGCCTGGCCCAATGGGACGACTCCGGCGGCGGGCCAACTTGAACTCGTGTGCAACGGCCAACTGGTCCGGCGCACCCGGTTCTCGACGGATGCCATCCCCGCTCCCGGAGCGCAGACCATCGACGGAGTTCCCTATGTCTCTGGAGGCTGGAGCATCCAGGCACCCGGGGAGGTGGCTCCTGCGATCTGTCACGTGAGGGCCCAGGTCGGCGAGTGGCTCTCGCCGCCAACCCAGAACTTTGCCATCGAACCATGGGGAGTCCCGGTGAAAGGGCTGCAACTGGGACTGACGGCAGAGCCGCTGGGATCTCCCCGCGGAGGACCCATATCCGTGTACGCGACGATTCGTAATGTGGGCTCGGAGCCTCTCTGCGTTCCGTTCCACACGACGGAGGACACATACGCGCGTACGCACTGGCGCTGGGTTTCCCGGGATGCGCCGCCGGCGACCCGAAGCGACCTTGGCGCGTCCCGGCCGTTGGTGGACCCCAGACCGATGAGACCGGCCGAGAGCAAGAATCAGCTGTTCATCATGCTGAAGCCCGGAGAAACACAAACAGCTCGATACGACCTTCACAACCTGCAGCTCGAACGAACAGGTGTGAGCCGCATCGGGGACGCTCCAGGCACGATCTATGTTGGGGCGACCATGTTCATGTACGACTCGAGTACGCCGTGCGAACAGCCATGGCGCGGCGAAGTCGTTTCAAATGTCACCCGGGTTGTCATCAAGCCCTGACGCATCCGCATCAAGGAGGTCTTAAGGAACTACGCGAGGTTGCGTCGGATGGGTTCGTGCGCCTGCGGCGTGCTCATCGAACGCATCCGCAGTTCTGAAGGGGCGGCGACATACAAACCTCGTGAGGTCTTCAGCAGGAAGCCTTCGACGACCAGGGCCTGCAGGAGCGGTTCGCACGTCGAGGGATTGAGCTGCCAGAGACGGCACGCCTGCGGAAGAGTCAACCGCAGTCCAGGCATCTCCCGATACTCCCCACGCACTCGGGCGGTAAGTGTCTCAGTCACCAGACTCATAAATCCACGATGACATGGATCGACGCGCGATCCAATAAGGTAATTACCTTACGGACTGAACCGTATCTCACATTCTGCCGTCAGCAATTCGCGCAGGGCACGATCTTCCCTATGTCAAGCCGATACGTTTCACCTCGTGTGTAATGGATAGGTGCGTCAGCATTGTTTGCATTGAGACAGAGGGATGCCGGGGGACTTCAATCGGGAAATCATGAACGAAGTGGCGCATCGCCCATGGCCTCTTCCAGATGGGCCGTGGCTGATGACGCAGACCTGGAACGATCTCCTGTTTGCGCACTGGCCCGTTGACCCGTCTGGCCTCAGAGAGCACGTCCCTGACGCGTTTCCGCTGGATCTGTTCGAGAGTCGCGCATGGGTTGGCGTCGTGCCGTTCGTGATGACGAACGTCGGTCCACGCGGCGTGCCGTCGCTGCCATGGGTCTCTGAGTTTCCGGAGCTCAACGTCCGGACCTACGTTCGGGCCGGCGGCAAGCCTGGCGTCTTCTTCTTCTCGCTCGACGCCGGGAGTCTCGCTGCCGTTACCGCTGCCCGGACTCTGCTGAATCTTCCCTATTACTCCGCGTCGATGGAGGCTCAGCCGTGGGGCGATGGCGTCAGCTACAAGAGCGTGCGTTCGGACAAGTCAGGCGCACGCTTTGAAGCCACCTACCAGCCGGAAGGACGCGTATTCGCACCGCACCCAGGGACACTCGACTACTTCCTCACTGAGCGCTACTGCCTGTATCACCTGGATCACCGGGGACACCCGTACCGGCTCGACATCCATCACCCGCTCTGGCCGCTGCAGCACGCGCAGGCGTCGATTGCCGCCAACACGATGCTCGACGTTCATCGCCTGACCCCACTCGAGCCGTCACCTCTGCTGCACTTCGCGAAGCGTCAGGACATGGTCGCCTGGGCGCCACAACGCCTCTAAGGTTTGGAGACTCGTAGATGGACCGCTCGAATGGCTGGGAAGCCGTCGCGGCGCAGCTGATCGCATTGCGTTCGCCGACGATCGGGGTCACAACGCTGCAAACGTGGATCGCCTCGCTCCACGTCCGCGGCGCGATTCTCGAGCTCGGCTGCGGTGGCGGGATCCCCGTTTCCGAGGCGCTGGTGCGAGCCGGGTTCGATGTATATGGGATCGACGCGGCACCCTCGCTGGTGGCGGCATTCCGCCATCGTCTCCCTACTGCACACGTCGCGTGCGAAACGGTCGAGGACTCACCCTTCTTCGATCGGAGCTTCGACGCCGCGGTGGCAGTTGGACTGCTGTTCCTGCTTCCCGAACAGAACCAGCGCGATCTAGTTCGCCGCGTGGCTCGCGTACTCAAAGCCGGAGGACGCTTTCTCTTCACTGCACCGGTCGAAGCGGGAACATGGCCGGACAGCTTGACCGGCCGTCCGTCTGTTTCTCTTGGTATCGATGGCTACAAAAGTGCGATTGACGATGCCGGGCTGACGCTCGTCAGCGAATACCTCGACGAGGGCGGGAACCACTACTACGATACGCGGAAGGATTCCGCGATCTCACGGCAGACGCAGTGATTCCTGGCCCTAGGGCCTTGGGCCTAATTCCTGAGGCAAACGTTGACAAGTCCATCGATGAGCCGGCCACCGTTCGATGGCCAAGCATCCGACGGCCACGATGAGCAGCGTGCTACACTCGTTCCAGCCTTTCTGACCGCAGCGCTTTCTGGCCTTCCGCATCAGATCCGAGTCTGCTCGCCTCTCCTGCGTTTCGTCCGAGCATTCCGCTCGAGCCTGTCTTCAGAGTCACTCGCATCTTTCCGAGATGCAGGAGTCGTTTTCATGAGCACCAAGTTGTACGTCGGTAACCTTCCCTACGAGGCCACCGAATCCGATCTGCAGGCCCTCTTCGAGGGGTCCGGACAGGTTGCCAGCATCAACATCGTTCGCGATCGCGCGACCGGTCAGCCGCGCGGATTTGCCTTTGTCGAAATGAGCGATGTCGAAAGCGCCCGCAAGGCGATCAACGAGCTCGACAAGCATCAGTACGGTGGACGGAGCCTGACCGTCAACGAGGCGAAGCCGATGGCGCCGCGCGGCGGCGATTTCGGTGGCGGACGTCAGCGTCGCGACTCGCGCTGGTAACACAAGCGCTCGACATTCCGGAGGCGCGCAGTGGCGCGCTTCCGGAGCATCAGCCACCGACCATAAGGAGACACACGTGTCAGTCCAGCCTGAGACCGTCAGCCGGCCGCGCTCATGCCCCTATTGCCGGAGCAAGGCAGTTGAGACGCTGGCGAAGGAACTCACGCTGAAAACGATGTGGCGGTGCCGCGCCTGTGATCGTGTGTGGACGATCGCGCAAATCCGAGCCGATTCAGCCACGCGGAACTGACAGCCGGCAGGCTTGAAGATGGTCGGGGCGAGAGGATTTGAACCTCCGACATCCTGCTCCCAAAGCAGGCGCGCTACCAGGCTGCGCCACGCCCCGTGTCGTTATTATCCCACGTGCGGCGGGTGGCGCCCCTGACGGGGCGCCCTACGAGACTACCAACCCTCGCGCTTCTGAAACGGGCGCCCTGCCGGACTACGGGACGGTGATCGCCAATTCCGCGCCGTAGAGAATCGTCCGGTCGTTGTCGCGCGCGGCCCACGCCTGAAGCGCGCGCACGCTCTTCTCCACCTTCCCGCTGAACGCGGGGCGCCCGTTCACGACAACCGAGACGGGACTCGAGAAGTCCACGACGTCCGGCGAGAGCAGCAGCGTGAACGTCGTCACGCCGCGCGTCTCGGCCTCGAAGACGTTTCCCTTGCGAACAATGTCCACCCGCCCCGACGGTCGCGACCGCCTGAAAAGCAGAAGCTGGCGGCCATCGCCTGTCGCGAACCGGTTGACGTCAGCCAGCGGACGATCGGATGACCGCTGCCCGAGCCTGGTGATGACGAGCCAGCGGAACCTGTTGTAGCGATCGGTGCGCTCGGTCTCCCACGAGATGCGTTCCGGGTGAGCAACACGGTGGTGCGCCGCGAGAAATGCTTCGAAGCGCGGACGATCCTCCGGCCACCAGCTCACGTCGTGCCCCGCCTCTGGATAGACCTGGAATTCCACTGGCACATTGCCGCGGCGAAACAGGGCGATGAGCGGCTCCACCGTCGCCGCGGGATACAACGGATCGCGCCCGCCGTTGACGGCACGCAGCGGACAGTTGGCGAGATTGCTGGCGTAGAGCTGCCCATCCGCCCCGCTGTCAGGGTTGGCGAGCACGAGCGGCTGGCCGTTCAGCGGCATGCACGCTGCCCAGAGCGTTGCCGCACGCATGCCGAAGTAGTAGACGCCAGTACCACCGTCGGAAATGCCGGTGACGTAGATCCGCGACTCGTCAACGTTGTAGTCACGCTTGACGCGCTCGACGAGCCGCTCGATGTTGTCCACCTGCGCCGCCGTCCACCACTCTGAACCAGACCATGCGCGCGGATGCAGCACCAGCTCGCCGGCGCTGGGCGTGCGATTCGTGAGGGCACGGGCAGGTGGATCGTTCGGGCCTGGCGCCGGGCGTCCGACACCGCCGTGCAGCGTCACCCGAAGCGGCCAGGGCCGGGACGGGGTGTATTCGGCAGGAACCTCGAGGACATTGTCGAGCGTGACCCCGCGATCAGTGGTCGAGAGGGTAATGCGGCCAGCCTTGGCCGGCCCGTACTCCCGGCCGCGTTTCAACCGTGCCGCAAGAGCGTCGTACTCCGATGAATTCTGTGCCGGCAGAACGGTGACCGCTGACGCCACAACCAGAATCGACAAGACTGTCAGGCGCATGCGGGCATATCTTAGTTGGTAGTTGGTAGTTGGTAGTTGGTAGGGGTGGCTGATGGCTGGTAGCTGGTTCACAACGCGTCGCACATGGCTAAGTGTCGCAGTCGCTGCGCTCGGCGTGGCTGCCATGACCCATGCGCTTCCGGCACAGACGCTCGCGCCGTTGCAGGCAGCCGCCGACGGACGTGTCACCTACTTCATCGCACAGGGCGAGGCACAGTCGGAATTCCGTACCACGGATCTCGAGCTGGCCTCGTGGGCGCTGCGGTCGTGGGAAAAGGCGCTGAACGGCACGTTGCGGTTTTCACCCTCGACGGAAGCCGAAGCGCTTGTCCGCGTGTACTGGGTGTCGCCTGGTGGCGGCCAGTATGGCGAGATGCGTCCGCTGCTGGTGCGAGGTCGTCGGGGAGCAGCCGTCTATATCCGGCCGGACACGAACGCACTCGGTGAACAAATCGCCAGCCTGGCGAAGACTGACCCGCTCGTGCGCGAGACGATCGTCTACCTGACCTGCGTCCACGAGCTGGGTCACGCGCTCGGCCTCGAGCACACCGCCGCCTTCGCCGACATCATGTATTTCTTCGGCTACGGTGGAGATATCCCCGGCTTCTTCACCCGCTATCGCAAGCAGCTGAAGTCCCGCGCCGACATCCAGAACGTCTCCGGCCTCTCGGCCGACGATATCTCCCGCGTCCGCACCCTCTACGCTCCGAAGTAACTACCAACTACCAACTAACTACCAACTAACTACCAACTAACTACCAACTATCCAACTAGCCAACTAGCCAGCCAGGCCCAGCTGGACATTCAAACAGCTGTTTAATACAGTTGTTTCATGGCCCGCTTCGTCCGTCTCCTGGTCCTGCTGCTCGTGGTCGCTGCCATCGGCGGCGGCTACTGGTATTCCCGTCAGACCCCCTCGACCCTGACGCTCACCGGCGTGGTCACCACCAACGAGATCGTCGCGAGTTCGCAGATTGCCGGCCGTCTCGGCGAGCTGCGCGTCGCCGAAGGCGACCTCGTCAAGAAGGGCCAGGTCCTGGCCGTCCTCGAGCCCGACGAACTGCGCGAGGAGCGGGCCTTCTACCAGCACAGCGAGGCGGGTATCGGTTCGCAGGTGATCGAGAGCGAGGCGGCGCTGCGATGGCAGGAGCAGCAGACGAAGGATCAGATTGCGCAGGCCGAAGCCACGCTGGCCGCCACCGAGTCGCAGCGCGCAGAGGTGAACGCGCAACTCGACAATTCCCGTACGACGCTCGGTCGCGCCCAGCGGATGCTGAAGGACGGCATCGGGACCGCCGAGCAGCTCGATCAGGCGGCAACAGCGTTCGAGGTGGCGAAGTCGCGGGTCGCTGCCCTCGCCAAGCAGATCGACGCGCAAAAGGCGTCCGTCGCGCTCGCGCGCGCAAACTCGGAACAGATCGCCATCAAGCGAAGCCAGCTCTCAGGACAGCGCCAGCAGCAGGCGGCCGCTACCGCACAACGCGCCAAGGCGGAAGTCCGCCTCGCCTATACCGAGATCCACGCCCCAATCGACGGCATCGTCGATGTCCGAGCCGCCCACACGGGCGAGGTCGTCACTCCGGGCCAGGCGGTGGTGACGCTGATCAATCCGGACGATCTGTGGGTGCGCGTGGACGTCGAGGAGACCTACATCGATCGCGTGAGGCTCGGCGACATGCTCACAGTCCGGCTGCCGTCCGGAGATGAGCGCCAGGGCACGGTGATCTTCCGCGGCGCCAACGCCGGGTTTGCCACGCAGCGCGACGTCAGCCGCACGAAACGCGACATCAAGACCTTTGAGATCCGCCTGCGGCTCGATAACGCCGACCGGCGTCTGGCCGTCGGCATGACGACGTACGTGTTGTTACCAGTCAAATGACGAGCCCATCACCCACAGGTCCGGCTACAGCCAGACACCACGAGGAAGCCACCGGACGCCAAGGCGTGGGTGCTGTCGAAGTCCGGGACATCGTCAAGCGCTTCGGCACATTCACCGCCGTTGACGGCATCTCGTTCTCAGTCGCGCCTGGAGAGATCTTCGGACTGCTTGGTCCGAACGGCGCCGGCAAGTCCACGCTCATCCGGATGATGGTCACGCTGCTCCCGCCGACGTCCGGAACAGCGCTCATCAACGGCTTCGACGTGAGGAAGCAGGCGGACCAGGTGCGCCGATCGATCGGCGTCATCCCGCAGGCGATGACGACCGACCTTGAGCTGAGCGTCCAGGAGAACCTCCTGATTTTCGCGAAGCTCTATGGCGTCTCCCGCGAAAAACGGGCTCGGCTGATCCCTGAGCTGCTTGCCGCCGTCGAGCTGACGCAGTGGGCCGACAAGCAGGTCAAGAACCTCTCAGGCGGCATGCGGCGCCGTGTGGAGATCGCCCGCGGCCTGGTCCACGAACCGCGCGTCTTCTTCCTCGACGAGCCCACCACCGGTCTCGACCCGGTCTCGCGCACGGCCGTGTGGGAGATGCTCAGGAAGGTCAAGGGTGAACGCGACCTGACGGTCCTGGTGACCACACACTACATGGACGAGGCGGACAAGCTCTGCGACCGCATCGCAATCGTCGATCACGGCAAGCTCGTCGCGCTGGACACTCCGGACGCGCTGAAGGCGTCGATTCCAGGCCGTTCAGCCGAAGACACCACGCTGGACGAGGTGTTCGTGCATTACACGGGGCGGGCGCTGCGCGACGCGCTGCAGGCCCCGTCTGCCATGGATAGTCCGTTCGTGATGCGGAGGCCCTGACATGCATCGCATCATGGCCATCGTCGAACGCGAGATGCGCCGCTTCCGGCGCAGCCCCCTGCTGATCATCATGGCGATGATCTTCCCGCTCGCGCAGCTCATCGTGCTCGGCTATGCGTTCGGCGGCAACGTCAAGCATCTCAAGCTGGCCGTCGTCGATCAGGATCGCGGCGTGCCGGCGGTCCGTATCCGCGAGCTGGCCAATGCCGTGTCGTCCGGCGCGAAAACGATCGATCTCCTCGACTACTCCGACGGCGGCACGGCGCTCACGGCGCTGCGAAACGGCGACGTCAACGGCGTCCTGATGATTCCACCGGAGTTCTCGCAGAAGTCGCACCAGGGCAACAACCCGCGCATCGCGCTGGTCTCAGACAACACCGATAACTTCGTGTTTGCCTCGCTGAGCGCCACGATGAACAGTGTCGTCGCGGCGTTCAACGAGCCGAAGACCGAGTCGCGCATCTCGACGAAGGCGGGACTCGACGTGGTCGAGGTCTATCCGTACGTCCCGTATATCCAATACCTGCTGCCCGGGTCGATCACGATGTCGATCTTCATGATGGTGATGATCGGCGGCGGCATCATCTACATCGACGACAAGGCGCGTGGCCTGCACGAAGGCTATCTGGTCACGCCGGTGACGAAGTTCGAGCTGATTGCCGGCTTCAATCTATCCGGAACGCTCAAGGCCTTTCTGGCGGGCGCCGTCATCACCATCGTCGGATCGTTCATCGCCGGAATCCCCGATCCGCTCGACCCGCTGCGGCTGCTGCGGACGTTCCTCGTGGTCGGGGTGACTGCGTTCTCCCTGATCAGCCTGATGTTTCTGCTGATGGTCCGCGTCAGCGATCCGCTGGCGCCGCGCGCGATGTTCGGACTCTTGAACACGGTTCTCTACTTCCCGAGCGGCGCGGTCTATCCGCAGCAGGGCTTCCCGGGATGGATGCACGTGATCGCGAAGGTCGATCCGTTTACGTACTCGGTCCACGCGTTCAAGAGCCTGCTCCTCAAGGACACCGGATTCGCAGCCATCTCCTTCGACCTGCTCTATCTCGCGATCTTCTCGGTGGTGGCGATGACAGCGGCAACGTTGTTATTCAAGAGGACCCTGTAGGTGCGAGGGGTGCGAAGGGTGCAAGGGGTGCGTGGTGCAAAAGGTGCGATGGGTGCGAAGAGTGCGGCGCTCTCGAGCGACCAGGACACTCGCGAGCGGCTGCTGACCGAAGCAGCTCGCCTGTTCGCCGCACGTGGGTTCGCGCGCGTGACGGTGCGCGACATCTGCCGGGCGGCCAATGCCAATGTCGCGGCGGTCAACTACCACTTCCAGGGAAAGCGTGGCCTCTACGACGCGGTCGTGCGGATGGCGATCGAGCGGATGCAGCAGACGACGGAGGCCGCACAGGAGGCCGGACGCGGGATGCCGGCCTCCGGGCAGCTGGCGTCGTATGTGTCGGTGTTTCTCCAGCGCGTGATCCCGCACCGCGACGGCTGGATTCACCAGTTGATGGTTCGCGAGCTTGCCGAGCCAACGCCGGCGCTCCAGCTCGTGGTGCGCGAGGTGCTGGAGCCGCGCGCGCGCTACCTGACTCGGATCGTCGCGTCGATCATGCAGCTCCGGACCGACGACCTGCGTGTGCAGCGGGCGGTGGTGAGCGTGAACTCGCAGTGCTTCGCGGCGATCGATTCCCGCCTGCCTGTGTCCGCCTTTTCACCGACCACGCCCGCCGGCGTGGACGACCTCGCGGATCACATCGCCAGCTTTTCGCTCGGCGGGATTCAGCGGCTTACGTCGTCGCCACGGGCGACGCGAGGAACTCGCCCCGCGCGACGAGCACGGCTTCCCCGCCGACCCTGACCTCCGAAATCGAACCAGGCGAACCACTGATCGCGATGTGAAGGCGGCTGTCACGCCCCATCTTCACACCCTGCACGTTCACCATCTTCTGGGCGGCGTCTCCGCCGACGAGGCCATGCTCCACGAGATAGCAGCCGAGCGGACCGGCGGCGCTGCCGGTCGCCGGATCCTCCAGCACGCCTAGCCCCGGCGCAAACATGCGGCTATAGGTCGTCGCACGCCGCGCCCCCTCCTCCGCAAACAGGAACACGGCCGGGTGAGACCTCGACAGCCCGGGCACGTGCAACGTGGCAACGCCATTCGGCGTCGCCCGATCGACGGCATCGGAATCGCGCAGCGGCACGTACAGATAGGACACGCCACAGGACACCTCCTGGATCGGCAGGTCAGCCAGGTCGGTGGAATGGAGTCCGATCGCCGCCGCCACAGCCGCCCGGTCCGCAACCGGGGCACTGAACGACGGGGTCTTCTGCGTCATCCAGACGAAGCGAAGGCGATCGCCTTCCCATTCGAGGTCGACCGGTGTCGGCCCGACGTTGAGGCCGAACACGAACCGCTTTCGTCCGAGCGCAATCACTCCCGTGTGCGCCAGCGCGAAGGTGCTCCCCACCGTCGGATGCCCGGCCATCGGCATCTCCACCGCCGGCGTGAAGATGCGCATGCGGACGTCGGTGCCGTCACGCTCCGCCGGCAGGATGAACGTTGTCTCCGAGAAGTTGATCTCGCGGGCGATCGCCTGCATCTGCTCCGTCGTCAGGCCGCGGCCGTTCGGAAAGACGGCAAGCTGGTTCCCGAGGAGCGGACGGTCGGTGAAGACGTCGTAATGGAGATACTGAAGGCTCATGTCTTGAGCCGCAGGCGATTCCCAACGGCCAGCCCGACGTGATACGCGCCTTCCTGCTGCAGCCAGACGTGACGCGCGTGGTTGTCGGCGAGCTCGACGATCAGGATCCGCTTGTCTTCGGGCAGTGCCGCGGCAATCTGCTCGACGAGCTGCTCCTGGCGCTGGATGTCCACGGGCGCGAAGAGTTCGTCTTCGTGGATGGCCTGCAGCAGTGTTTCGTATTCGTCTTCGCACTGCTCCTCGGCGTCCGAAAACGACGGCACGTGCCGCAGCTTGCCGTCGAGATCGAGTTTCGCGGCGCAGCGGTGAGCGAGTGCGAGGAGTTCTTCCGAGGTGGGCATGACGTGATTCTGCCATGCCGGGCGCACGCGAATGTCACGCGGACACAGGCACAGGCACCCCTTAAGGGGTGCCCTACGGGCGCATGTGGCAGCCGCTCTACCGGCGCAGGTGGCAGGCGCTCATGCGGGCCAGCTCTGGAGGGTCCTGATGTAGTGCGCACGCTCGAACGCACCGGGATCGCGCTTCGTCTCGAGACTGACGACCCCCCTCATCGCGTCCAGCGACGTCGCATGATGCCAATCCAGCCACTCTTCGAGGCCGCGCCGCATTGTCGCGACGTAGGCCGGTCCATGCCTCAGGATCGCCGACACCATCTGCACCACATCGGCCCCCGCCAGGATCGCCTTGATCGCGTCGGCGGGCTTCGCGACGCCGCCTGACACCGCCAGGAATGGCCTGATGCGGCCGTGCAGAATCGCCAGCCACCGCAACCGCAGCAAGAGCTCGGCGCTGGTGGACAACTCGGCCTGCGGTGCCGCCCGCAGCGTACGAATGTCGATGTCCGGTTGATAAAAACGATTGAACAGAACCAGTGCGTCGGCGCCCGCTTCATCCAGGCGCCGAGCGACGTTGCCAAGCGCGGTAAAGAACGGGGCCAGCTTGACGGCAACAGGGATCTTCAGGCGGCGCTTCAGTTCCTGAACCACGCCCGCAAGCTGCGTCTCGACGTGGGTGCCCGGCACGTCCAGGTCGGTCACGACCTGATACAGGTTCAACTCGAGCGCGTCGGCACCTGCTTCCTCGATGATCGACGCAAACTTCAGCCACGATTCCTTCGTCCTGCCGTTGAGCGACGCGATCACCGGAATGTTGACCGCATCCTTGAGCTTCCGAATGTGCTCGGCGTACTGATCCGGCGCCAACGGATATTCGTCAGGTTGCGGAAAGTCGGCGAACACGTCGGAGAAGTCGTGGTCGTGCAGGCTGACACCGGCAACGCTCCCCTGGTCCTCCAGCGTGATCTGCTCTTCGAACAGCGAGTGCAGGACAACGGCCGCGCAGCCCGCATCCTCCAGACGCCGCACCGTGTCGATTCGATAGCCGAGGGGAGAGGCGCCTGCGATGAACGGGTGCGGAAGGATCAAGCCAAGGTAGGACGTCGCTGTCTGCATAGGACCTCGGGCTGTCAGAACTAGCACTGAAGACCGGCCCTGCGCCGCGGGGCTCAGGAGTCAGGACGCTTCGTTCGAAGCAGATCGCGTGCCCGTTCCGCCGCCTCCCTGGCGAGAAATCCCATCTTGGGGTGGCTCGACTCCAGATCAACCTGCAGGCCACGCTGGCGCAGCTCTTCGGATGTCGTTGGACCGATCGACGCGATGACCACGCGCCGGAGCCCGGCGAGCACTCGGTCACCGATCTGCAGCTCGTCGGCGATTTTCATCAGGTGCACCGCCTGCGTCGCGCTCGTGAACAGCGCCACGTCTACCTGTCCGTCGGCAATCGCGCGAGCCGCGTTGCGCAGCGGCCCGGTGTCCTCCGGCAGCGCCCACTGATAGACGGGGACGGCTGTCACTCGCGCCCCCCGCGCCTCGAGCGCTGCCAGCAGCTCAGGGTTCGACGCCCCGTATTCCTGCACGGCCACACTGAGGCCGTCGAGTGACAACTCGGACTTCCGGCCGTCCAGCGCGGCGATCAGCTCGCGCCAGGTGTTCGGCTCCGGCGCGGTGAGGAAGACCGGCACGTCGAGCTCGCGCATCACCGCGAGCGGCTTGGGCCCGCGGGCAACAACCACCGTGTCACGCAGCGCGTCGAGCATCCGCTTGCGCGTGCCCTGCACGCGCTGAACGATGTCGAGCAGCGCCCGCGCGCCGACGCCAGTGAGCAGGACGACGACATCGAAGTCGCCGGCGATCAGATCGTCGATGAATCGAACCGCCTCGGCATTGGACTCGATCGGCACCTCGCGCATCGACGGCGCGATGAGCGGCTCACCGCCGTATGACGTCACGATCAGTCCGAGCTCGCGCGCGCGCCGGCTCTCCAGGACAAGCACTCGCAGACCGTTGAACGAAGGATTCCCCACAGCCTAACTATGCCGCAAAAGAAAAACTCCCAACCCGGTGAACCGAGTTGGGAGTTCTGTTCTCGCCTTCGGCCTGCTTAGGCCTTGGGCCTTAGCCCTTGGGCCTGCTCAAGCCCACCTGAACCCGTGCTTCGTGAGCGGCATCGACCGCACGCGCGTTCCGGTTGCCGCGAAGATCGCGTTCGCGACCGCGGGCAGGACCGGCGGCAGCGACGGCTCTCCCAGGCCTGTCGGCGGGTTGTTCGACTTCACCCAGTGCGCCTCGACCGGCGGCGCCTGCGACATGCGAATCAGCGGGTTCTGGTTGAAGTTGGTCTGCACCGCCGCGCCGTCGACGATGGTGATTTCCTGGAACATATGGCTGATGCCGTCCACGACACCGCCCTGCACCAGGTTCTCTGCGTGCGTCGGGTTGATCACCTGGCTGCCGATGTCGCCCGCCACCCACACCTTGTCCACCTTGATCCGCTTCTGCGAATCAACGGTGACCTGCGCCACTTCCGCGAAGTAGCCTTGGTGTGAGAACTGGAACGCGACGCCCATCGCCGTGCCCTTCGGCAGCTTCTTGCCCCACCCGGACTTCTCGGCCACGAGCTTCATCACGCCGATCATCCGTTCGGCATTGAATCCAGCACCGCCCTGTGGCGCCGGATACGCCGGGTTCGCCAGCACGTCGAGCTTGAACTCCATCGGGTCGCGGCCGGCGGCATGCGCCAGCTCGTCGAGGAAGCTCTGGAACACGAACGAGAAGGCATTGCTGCCCGGGGCGCGCAGCGCCCCAACCGGCACGCCGAGCGAACCGACGATCGAGTCGCCGAACTCGTAGTTCTGGACGAAGCGCGCCGGGAACTCCGTCGAGCCGTTGATGTTCGAGAAACCGGCGTAGCGCTGCGGACCCGACGGTGGGCCGAACGTCACATGATGATTGCGCCACGCGATCAGCTTGCCCTTCGCGTCCACGCCGCCCCTCATGTAGTGATAGCCAGCCGGACGATAGAACTCGTGAGTCATGTCGTCCTCACGCGTCCAGAGCAGCTTGATCGGCGTCGGGCTCATCTGCTTCGCGATGGCCGCCGCCTCGGCGACGAAGTCGTTGGTCAGCCGGCGGCCGAACCCACCGCCCGTCTTCATGATGTGCAGCACGATGGCGTTCTGCTGAACGCCCGCCGCGCCTGCTGCGACGCCAAGCGCCGGACCCGGCATCTGCGTCGGAGCCCACAGTTCGAGCTTCCCGTCCTTCAACTGCGCCGCGCAGTTCTGCGGTTCGAGCGGCGCGTGCGGAATGAAGGGATACATGTAGTTGGCTTCGACCGTCTTCACGCCGGGCTGCGCGAGCGCGGCCGCGACGTCCCCGTCTTTCCGCCAACCCGTGGCGCCCTGTGGCGGCGCACCCTGCGGCGTGGCCAGCGCGGCCTTGCCCAGCTCGTCGGCCTTCGTCTGGAAGCCGACGGTGCTCTGCGCCTTTGTCGGGTGATCCGCCCACGTCACCTTGAGCTGCTTGCGGGCCTGGTTCGCCTGATACCAGCTGTCGGCGACAATCGCCACGCCTGGGAGCAGGGCGGTGAGGTCCGTGCCACCTTCGAGCACGAACGCGTCCTTGACGCCTGACATCTTCTTGATCTCGTCGAGGTTCGCGCTCGCGACCTTCGCGCCGAACACCGGTGCCTTCTGATACACGGCGTGCAGCATGCCGGGCAGCGTGAAGTCGATGCTGAAGATCGGCTTGCCGGTCACCACCGCGGGGGTGTCCACGCCGCGGGTCGGCTTACCGATGATCTTGAAGTCCTTCGGATCCTTCAGCGGGACGGTGTTGAGGGCCGGCACCGGCATCTTCGCTGCCTCAGCGCCCAGCTCTCCGTACGTCGCACTCCGCTTGCTGGCCGCATGCATCACCTTGCCGGACGCCGTCGTCAACTCGGTGGCAGGCACGCTCCAGCGTGCTGCTGCCGCGGCGAGAATCGTCTGACGAACCGCGGCGCCAATCTGCCGCATCGGCGTGTAGTTCTGCGGCGTCGTGAAGCTGCCGGCAGCGAGCTGCTGCCCATACCTGGCCTGGTCAGCGTCGGCCTGCTCGACGACGACGCTGCTCCAGTCCACGTCGAGCTCTTCGGCGATGATCATGGGCAGTTCGGTCTTGACGCCCTGCCCGACCTCCGGGTTCTTGCCGATGATGGTGACCTTGCCGTCAGGTGTGAACTTGACGAAGGCCATCGCCTGGGGGCCGCCTGGACCTCCCGGTCCACCGGCGCGTCCCTGCGCGAAGAGGTCGTCCATGTTGACGGCGACGACCATGCCGCCGCCGGCGAGCGCGGTGATCTTGATGAAGGAGCGGCGAGTGACTGGCATCTTGGTCATGGCTGCTCCTTACTCCGCCGCGCCGCGTGCCGACGCGGTCTGCGTCTCGCGCACGGGCCCGTTGGCCGCAAGCTTGATTGCCGCTCGAATGCGGACGTAGGTGCCGCAGCGGCACAGGTTGCCGTTCATCGCCGTGTCAATCTGGGCGTCCGTCGGCTTCGGCGTGGTGGCCAGAAGCGCGGCGGCGGACATGATCTGGCCCGACTGGCAGTATCCACACTGCGGCACGTCGAGCTCCTGCCAGGCGCGCTGCAACGCATGCGTGCCGTTTTCAGACAGGCCTTCAATCGTGGTGATGGCGGCGTTGCCGACCTTCGACACCGGGGTCTGGCACGACCGCACGGCCCGGCCGCTCATGTGCACGGTGCACGCACCGCACTGGGCGATGCCGCATCCAAACTTGGTCCCTTTCAGGTTCAGGACGTCTCTCAACACCCACAGCAGCGGCATGTCTCCGGGGACATCCACCGTGGTGGCTTTCCCGTTCACGGTCAAAGTGAATGGCATAAGCGTTAACTCTCAGTAGGAAAGGGAGATCGCCCTAGCGGCGACGCTGGTTATTAGACGGCGAAACGACGGTGAAAAGCAATGTGAACGCCCGGGACTCAACGCCCAAATCCCAAAAGCCGAAACCACGTTCATAATGGCTGAAGGCCCATGCGCAGGACACTCGCCGTCATCGCGCTGATTGCCGCGTTCGCACAGCTTGCGGCGACACAGACGAATACGCCGCCGGCCTCGCCGGCGTTGCCTTTCGACGTCTGGCTGGCCGAGCTCATCCACGAGGCCAACGAGCGCGGTTACGACGAAGCGCTGGTCAAGGACACCCTCGTCGGGATTGAGCCGCTCGAGCGGGTCATCCAGGCCGATCGCAGCCAGGCCGAACTGAATCCCGGGCTCGATCGCTACCTCTCCACCCGCATCACCAGAACCGTCGTCAATCGCGGTGTCGCACAGGCGAAAGAACACCGCGCGCTGCTCAACCGCATCGAAGACGAGTACGGCGTCCAGCGGCGGTTCGTCCTCGCGATCTGGGCGATGGAAAGCCGCTACGGGCGCATCACCGGCCGCGAGCCGATCTTCCGCGCGCTGGCCACGCTCGCCTGGGAGCCGCGCCGAGCGACGTACTTTCGCGGCGAGCTGTTCGACGCCCTGACGATGGTGCAGCGGAAGCACATCGAGGCCAGGGCGATGACCGGATCGTGGGCGGGCGCGATGGGACAGACCCAGTTCATGCCCTCCAGCTATCTGAAGTACGCCGTGGACTTCGACAAGGACGGACGCCGCGACATCTGGAAGTCGGTGCCCGACGCGCTGGCGTCGATCGCCAACTACCTGAAAGGCTACGGCTGGCAGAAGGGCGAGACGTGGGGGCGTGAAGTACGCGTGTCAGCGGCCGCGCGTGAGCGCATCGCCGACGCCGGCGTGGAGCTGCGTAAGGAAGGGTGCTACGCGATCCGCAACATGACCGAGCGGCGCAAGCTGGCGGACTGGACTGAATACGGTGTGCGACGTGTGAACGGCACCGCGCTGCCGAAAGCGAACATGAGCGCCAGCCTGGTCACCACCGGCGACAAGCGCACGTTCCTCGTCTACCAGAACTACGAATCGCTGCTCGGCTACAACTGCGCGCATTACTACGCGCTGTCTGTGGCGATGCTGGCCGATCGGTTACGGTAGCTTCTTCTTCAACTCCTCGGTCCAGTGCTGCACGACGGTGATCTCCGCCCGCTCGCTGTTGGTCTCTCCCTTGATGGTCAGAAACCGCTCATCGTCTTTGGCAACATCGAATGCCCGGTGCGCTCCGGGCGTCATCGGCATGGTCCCAAGACGCGTTGGCGCCGCGGCCCGGAACGCTCCGTTGGTCGCGTCGAACGCCACGCTCATGAGTACTGAGTCCGGGCCCAGGTAAAAGAGTTCCTTCCCGTTACGGGCCCAGACCGGTCGGCTACCTCCACCCTCCGACACCAGCCACTTGCCCGGGGCGTCGACGTTCGGAAACGGCCTTACGTAGATTTCTGGGGCGCCAGACTCGTCGGATTGATACGCAATCCAGCGCCCGTCCCGTGAAATTTCAGGATTGCGCTCCCGGAACGGACTCTCGATGAGCTTCCGAAGCGTCTTGTCCGCGAGCGACACGATGACGATGTCCTCGTTGCTGCGCGCGACGATGAACTTCCCCTCCGGCGAGGCGGCTGGCTGGTCGACGGTGACCTTCGTGTCGTCGATGAGTTTCGCCACCTTACCGGTGCCGTCAGGAGACTGGGCGAACAACGACACGGCGCCGTCCCGGTTGGAGGTGAAGCCAAGGCGCCCATCTGCCATCCACGTGGGCAGTGAATCCTCGCCCGGATCGATCGTCACCCGCGTCGGCGTCTGTCGCGCGAGCGGCAACATCCAGATGTCGGCACCATCGGTCGAATCACGCAAATCGAGCGCTGCCATCTCTGATGCGGGATCCAGCCGAACCGAGTAGAACGTGCGCGGTGTCACGGGAAGCGGCGTCTGCCTGCCGGCGCGATCGACCCACACGAGATGCGACGCGGCGCTGTTGGCTCCCGGGATGTACATCAAGGTACCGTCGGCGCCGACGCTGTACTGCACGGCACCACCGCCTTCGACGCGAATGCCCTCGATCATCGGCACCGGTGTCCCTTGCACCTGCAGGGTCGATTCGTCGAACTTCACCGCCCACAATGTGCCGCTGCGGACGAACACCAGATGCCCGGTTGGCAGCAGCCGGCTCAAGGCTCCCGCGAGGAGCTTCCGCGACTTCTTCGTCGCAACGTCGATGACCTCGATGTCCCCGGAATCGGGTCTGGGCCCGGACGATGTGTAGAGGATCGCGCGGCCACCGGCAATGAACTGGGGGTACCAGAGGCGTCGCCCTTCTGGCGCAGTGGCCAGCAGCGTCGGCGTCCCGCCCGTGGCGGGCACAGTGTGGAGCCTATTCCCGGCGAGCGCGATCGTGCCATCGGTGCTCCAATCGCCGCCTCGGATGGCTTCGGGGAGCTGATTGATGGTCTCCGACGGTCCGCCGCGCGCCGGAACCTTTTTCAACACACCCGATGAGGTGTAGGCAATCCACTCACCGTCTGGCGAGAAGAACGGCGACTCGCCCGTTCCCTGATCGCTGATCATCTGCGCCTCGAGCTGGTCTATCCGCCGCACGAACAGCCGGATGTTGCCACCCCGCGCCGCCCGGTACGCGAGGGTCTGCCCGTCGGGTGACACGATGACCATCGTGCCGGCAGCAAACGTGAGCTGGTCGCCCGTTGGCAGGACCAGCGAGAAGCGCGTCGGCACGGGAGGCTGGACGGTCGGCCGGCTCAGTGCCCACGTCAATCCAGCCGCGGCGAGCGCCACGACGACGACAGCGGCCGGCCAGAACATGCGTCGCCCACCTGACGGCACGACGACTGGCATGGGCGCGGCGGCGATCGTCTCGAAGGCACCATCCAATGCC
>DATLLQ010000241.1:0-7961 GCA_035537775.1 Vicinamibacterales bacterium
CAGTTGTTCACCATGCGGCCGCTCCTGGGACACGCGCGGTATGCCTCTCCGGTCCGTGGTTTGTACCTGTGCGGGGCAGGTACCCATCCGGGCGGATTCATGACGGGCGGAAGCGGCCGCCTGGCGGCCCAGGCGGCCCTAAATGCCTCAGAAATTTAACAATATTGTCCCGGCCGGCGCCTCGTTCCGCATGTCTATACTGAAGTCGGGTTCACGCTGAACTGCTTCGCGGAACCCGGCCAACGGAAACCCAGGATGCGCATCACCACTCGCATCGTCGTCTGCATCGCCATCTCGGCAGTCGTCGCCGACACACCGCTGCTCGGCCAGCGACAGGGCGGGCCGAGTCCCGCGGGCCGTCAGGGAGGTCCTCCGGACGGCGGTGGACGAGGCCGCGCCGGCGGACCGCAGGGAGGCCGTGGTGAGACGCCACGCGACCGGCCGCAGGCGCGGACGGGGACAGCTTCGATCCGCGGACGCGTCATCAACCTGACGACCGGCACGCCGGTCCGGCGGGCTTCGATTCAGGCGAGCTATTTAGCCGAGCAGGGACGCGGTGAAGTGGAGAGAGGGGCGCGCACCACGAACACCGACGACAACGGCGTGTTCGAGCTGACGGGCCTTGCAGCGGGGCGCTGGACGCTGCGGGCGTCGAAGACCGGATACGTCGAGCAGCAGTTCGGCCAGCGGAGTGCGTTCGCGTCGGCCGACCCGATCACGCTGACCGATGGGCAGCGGTTCGCCGCCGACTTCAGGTTGTCCCGCGGGGGCGCCATCAGCGGACGCATCCTCGACGAATTCGGCGATCCGCTGGCGGGCGCAAACGTCACCGCCATGCGCCTGCAGACGACGGCACAAGGCAGCCGTACGGTGCGAACCGGCACGAGCGTGCCGTCTGACGACACTGGCGCATACAGGATCTATGGCCTGCCGCCTGGCCAGTATTACGTCGCCGTCAACGATCCGTCTGCGGCGCGGATCGTCGTGCTGACGTCACCCGATGGATCGAGCGAACTTCAGCTCAACGGGGGCAGCACCGACACACCGGTCGCCGCGGAACGCATCACGTTCACGGGCAACGTAAGCTTCAGCGACAACGAAACCAGAAGAACGTCCTACGCGCCGACGTACTACCCTGGCACCGCGAACATCACCGAAGCACAGAAGCTGACGCTCGGGCTCGGCGAAGAGCAGTCGGGCATCAGCCTGACAATCGTTCCGGTGAAGGCGGCGCGCATCACCGGCAAGGTGATGGGCTCGAACGGAATGCCGATGCGGGCGCAGGTCAACCTGATGAGTGCGATGGGTCAAGGGTTCACGCCAAGCGGCGGCCGCAACGGCACCGCCAATGACGGCACCTTCACGCTGACGAACATCCCGCCTGGCACCTACACGCTCAACGTCCTCGGTCCAAACATTGGCGCAGTCCCGCCGGAGGTCGCCTCGATGCCGCTCGTCGTCAACGGCGAGGATATCGTCGGACTGACGATCGCGACCGGCTCAGGCGCGAGCATCCAGGGCATGATCGTCGCCGACAACGGCAGCCGCCTTCCCACGTCGAGCGTCACCGTTGAGGCCGTTCCGCTGCAAAGCGGCTCGGCGACGTGGGCTCCCCGTGACGCGGCGGACGAGAACGGCACGTTCGTGCTCGAAGGACTCCTCGGCGCCTATTCGCTGCGCGTGCAATCGCTGCCCTCAGGGTGGATCGTGAAGTCGGTGGCCGCCAACGGTCTGGACGTATCGGATGCCGCGATGGAGTTCCGCCCCGGCGATCGTGTGACCGTTCGCGTGGAACTGACCGACCGCGTCACCCAGGTCAGCGGCTCAGTGCGGCCGAACCGGGACGTTCGCAGCGGCACCGTCGTCGTCTTCGCCGACGAGCCGGCGAAGTGGACGGGGCTGTCGCGCTTCGTGAAGACGGCGCGGATAGGCGAGGACGGCCGCTTCAGCATCAACGGACTGCCGCCGCACCAGCGCTACATTGCGATCGCGATCGACTATGTCGAGCAGGGTGAAGCGACGAACCCCGAGTTCCTCCAGCGCGCGAAGGGTGTTGCGAACACGTCGTTCGCCCTTTCGGCCGGCGGTCAGCAGGTCCTCGACCTTCCACTGATCGTGCGATGAGCCGGGTCTGCGTCGCCGCGGCCGTCGCCCTGGTCGTCTCGACGCTTGACGCCGCAGGACAGCCACCGGTCCGGCCCCAGCGCGATTCCGTGACCCGTCAGATCGGAGGTCCAGCGGTCATCACCGGCAGGGTGATCGCCGCCGACAGCGGTGTCCCCCTCCGGCGGGCGATCGTGGCGGCTTCCAGTCCGCGCGGGTTCCCTCGCGAGGTCGTCACAAACGACGATGGCCGTTTCGAAATGCCCGATCTGGAGCCCGGTCAGTGGCAGCTCACGGTATCGCGCTCCGGTTACATCACCAGGAAGTCCGGCCAGTCTCGCGCTTTTGGCCGGGCCCGGCCGATCGAGCTCACCGGCGGACAGCGGGTGAACATAGACATTCCGCTCACCCGAGCCAGCGCCATCGTCGGCCGAGTGCACGATGAGTTCGGTGAGCCGGTGACCGCTGCCCGTGTGGTCGTGCTGCGGCCACGCATGGTCAATCGCCGCCGCTATCTCGAGCCGGTCGGAGACGGTGACCAGACCGACGACACAGGGGCATTCAGGCTTCACGGCCTGCCAGCCGGCGAGTACTACGTGACTGCGAGCGCCCGCCTCGCACCACCCGACTCGGTTGAGCAGACGACGCTCTCGCCGACCTACTATCCGGGCACCGCCGACTTTTCCGCGGCGCAGAAGGTACGGGTCGCTCCGGCCACCGACGCCTTCATCAACTTTCAGCTGCAGCCGGTTCGCACCGCCCGCATCACCGGGCATGTCCTCACCTCGCAGGCGCGGCCCGGCGACGCTTTTCTGAGCCTGACTTCGGACGCCGCCGAGTTGGGCACGCCTTTCGGAGCCGGTGCTGTCACGCGCGATGATGGAAGTTTCACCATCGCCGACGTCCCGCCAGGGAGTTATACGCTGGTGGCCGAACTGCGTTCGGGTATCAGCACGATCGCCGAGATTGGCGCCGTCGCCATCACGATCAACGGCAGCGACGTCGAGGGCCTCTCGATCGCGACGGTCAAGCCAGGAACGTTGAAGGGCACGATCGTGGCGGATGAGGGCGTCAAGCGGCGGCTTCCGGACAAGGTCGACATCGCGGCACGGCCACGCCGCGCCGGTGCGCAGTCGACGTTCATCAGCGCCACCGGCAGTTCATTCGACATGCCGGCGCCTCCTGGGCCGTTCACGCTCGACGTGGATGTACCAGAGGGCTGGGAGGTGAAGTCCTTGAAGCTCGGTGGTCTCGACGCTGCCGAGCTTGCGATCGACATCGGGGGCGAACAGAGCGTCCCCGTCACGGTCGTTCTCTCGGACCGGACAACCGATGTGAGCGGGACTGTCGCTGGCGCGGGCGCGGACGGCGCATACGTCGTCGTCTTCCCGTCGGACTCGAGCAACTGGACAGGGCGCCGGGTTCGAAGCGCGCAGACAGACTCGCGAGGACGTTTCCGCATCCTCGGCCTGCCGCCGGGAGAACGCTACCTGGCAGTGGCTGTGGGCGAGCTCGACGAAGGCCAGGAGGCAGACCCGGACTTCCTGTTCCAGGTGCAGAACTCCGCATCCGCCTTCGATCTTCGAGCTGACGAAAAACGAACCCTGGATCTGAAAGTGCTCGCGCCATGAGGACGCTGACAACGCTCCTCCTGCTCTTCACCGCCGCGGTCTGTGCCGGACAAACACGGCAAGAGCCGCTTCGTATCGATCCACTCACAGCGACGATCTCCGGTCGTGTCTCTACCGCCGATACGGGCATCCCGATTCGGCGTGCTGAGATTCGCGCAATCAGCGAGCGCGGCCTGACCCGCATTGCAACGAGCGACAACGACGGCCGCTACGTGGTGCGTGATCTTCCAGCCGGGACGTTTACCGTCCATGTGTCGAAGAGCGGTTTCGTCCCGCTGTACTTCGGTCAGCGGCGCCCCTTCGAACGACGCGCCACGATCGAACTGACGCAGGGCCAGCGCGGATCGGCTGACGTCCGGCTGCCACGCGCGGGTGCGATCGCTGGGCGCATCGTCGACACGACCGGTGAGCCGGTTATGGGCGCCTCCGTGCAGGCGCTCAGGCGGCGCATGGTTGACGGACAGCGCGGACTGCAGTCGGTAGGCATCGGTGACATCACCGACGATACCGGAGCATATCGGCTCTACGCTCTCCCGCCGGGGGAGTACTACGTCACCGCCACACCGCGGAGAATCGAGGACCGGTTCGGCAGGCCCATCGTAGATGCCCTCCCTGGACGCGGCGCGCCGATCTTTTATCCAGGAACGGCAAACAGGGACGAAGCGCAGCGGATCACGGTGGATGTGAGCGGAGAGGCACGTGCCGACATGCAGCTCTTGTCCGTCCAGACGTCGCGGGTGACCGGAGCCGTGCTGTCGGCCAACGGCGCTCCTGCGGCAGGAGCAATGATCAGCCTGCTCTCCCGCGATCTGGACTTTTCAAGCACCGGCATGGGCATGCCGACGAGGCCGCTCCAAATCCAGGATGATGCCGGGGCGGACGGCACCTTCGCGCTCGAGGGCGTGCCTCCAGGCTCGTTCGTGCTGCGGGCCCAGACGAGGCCGCAGATGCCCGTGATCAATCCAGCGACGCGTCAAATCGCCGGTCCCTTCACACCTACGATGGAGGTGGCGATAGTGCCGGTCGTGGTCACCGGCGACATCAACGGGCTGACGGTCACGACATCGCAAGGCGCGATGGTAGACGTGGTCGTCGTGGCGGATCCTGCCGCCAGCGGGCCGCCGCCGTCGAACGTGCGGGTCACTGTCCGGACTGGCGACCGCAATGAGCTGGGCATGACCCATAACGGCGGCGGCGCAAAGATCGCTCTCTCGCTCGCTGCGCAATCCCGAGTCCTGGTCGATGGATTGCCGGACAACTGGGCCGTGAAGGCGATCATGCTGGATAACCAGGACGTCACCGACAAGCCCATCGACGTCCGCGACGCCCAGAACATGACCCTGCGCGTCATCCTCACCGACCGCACGAGCGATGTGGCCGGCCGGATAGCGTTACCGCCGTCCAATGACGGCAGCGCGGAGGCCACCGTCGTCGTGTTCGCAGAAGACGATCGGAAATGGGCCTATCCGAGCCGCTTCGTTCGGGTCGCCCGGACGAGTGACAGAGGAGCCTTCCGCATCAGCGCGCTGCCGCCGAATGAGGAATATCGAGCGATTGCCGTGGATTACCTCGAGGACGGGGAGGAGACGGATCCCGAGCTCCTGAGCCGGCTGCGGGATCGCGCCACGCGGTTCTCGCTGCGCGAAGGAGAGCGGCGGATTCTCGACCTACGGGTGATCCAACGATGAATTATGAATGATGAGTGATGATTTCATTGGAGGATCGATGATTTGTTCAAATGGCGAACAATGATTGGATCAATCAAACGATCATCGATGGAACCATCCGATCATCAATCATCATTCATCGATCATCGATGGACTAGAAATAGTCGCTCCGCCAATAGAACACGTCGTCCGTCGTCACAGGCACCGCCACGTCCGCGAGCGGACGCATCATGAAGATGTCGCGCGCCTCGATTCGATCGCTGAGCTGAACCTGCGGCGGCACCGACATCGCGCGAGGCCACCATGCGCGGATCAGGGGCGTGCGATGAGCAGGCTCGCGCGCGAGCAGCACCTGCAGCATCCCGCCAAGCCGGGCGCCGGCAGGGTCGCGATCACCCGCTTCCTCGAGCGTCCAGCCGTTCGCGTTTACCGAGAGGATCACGTACGCCACGGCCGAAGCGCCCTCTTCAGCCACGAAGAACTCCAGCTGGCGCAGGCCGGAGGGACCCAGGCCTGCGAGCAGGCGCTTCTTGCTCAGCGCGTAGCCGACGAGCGACGGATCGCGGCGAAGCGCAAAGCGCGCGCCTGACGATCGGGTACGGTCGATCTCGGCGATGACCGGAAGGTCGCGCTCCACGCCCGCGCGGACGAGCATGGCGGGAGAGCCGCCCTTCCGCTCGACGTTGACAGTGACCTCGTCCAGCGGGATCGATCGGAATCCGAGCCGCTCGTAGAACTGGGCTCCGATCTCCGAGAAGAGCGACGCGAGGAGCGCCCCTTCGCCGCGCGCCCGTTCCATCATCATCTGCAGGAGCCTCGTGGCCGAGCCCCGGCCGCGGGCTTCCGGCGGCGTAAACACAGCGCCGAATCCCGCCATCCAGCCTTCCCTGCCGTCGAGGCGGATGTCGTGCCTGTACTGCTTCGCTGAGGCGAGCAACTCGCCACTGTCGTCCAGCAGCGCAAAGCGGCGCAGCCGCTCGCGGCCCCAGGGGGTCTTTGTCTGCGCGGTGTTCCACTGGCCGTAGGCGTGGCGCGACAGCCCTTCGTTCCAGATCGGAAATGTCAGGTCGAGGATGCGTTCGAGGAGGGGGCCTTCGGCGACGACGAGCGGCATGCTTGAACGATTGTACCGGTGCCAATTCCAGCGCGCGGCGTTGTACAACACGGTGGAACATGACCACATCCACCGATCTTCGCTATCCCATCGGAACCTTCTCGCCGGTGGACTCATCGCCCACTGTGCGGCGTGACTCAATCGCCGAGATTGCGGCGCTGCCAGAGCGTCTGGCCGCGGCCGTCAGCGGCCTGAACGACTCGCAGCTCGACACGCCCTACCGCCCCGGGGGATGGACCGTTCGCCAGGTCGTGCACCACGTGGCCGACAGCCACCTGAACGCGTTCGTCAGGCTCAAGCTGGCCTTGACCGAGGAACGGCCAACGGTCTCGGGCTACGACGAGAAGAAGTTTGCGGAACTGTCAGACGCCCGGCTGCCGATCGACATCTCGCTGCAGCTCCTGCGAGGGCTGCACGCGCGGTGGGTGGCGCTCTACGGCCCGATGAATGACGCCGGCTGGCAGCGCACCTTCGATCATCCCGAGTACCCCGAGCCACTCACGCTCGACTGGCAGGTGCAGATGTACGCGTGGCACTCACGTCACCACGTGGCGCACATCACGGCGCTCCGGCAGCGGGAGGGGTGGTAAGATTCGGTCCGGCAACACATTGGCAAACAACAAAAACGACATCGGCGACGCTCTCGGCATGATCGAAACCCGCGGGCTCGTCGGAATGATTGAAGCCGCGGACGCGATGCTCAAGACCGCGAACGTCGTGCTCGTGAGCTGGCAGAAGGTGGATGCCGGGCTGGTGACCGCGCTGATTCGCGGCGATGTCGGCTCGGTCAAGGCCGCGACAGACGCCGGAGCTGCCGCCGCCCGCCGTGTCGGCGAGCTGATCGGCGTCCACGTCATCCCGCGTCCGGCCGACGACCTCGAGAAAGTGTTTCCAATCCGCTAGACGTTTTCTTCACACGCTGGGCCGGCCGGCGCTTGCGCTCGCGAGCGGTGAGCGGGCGCAGCGTCAGCTCCTCCCCCACCACCAGCAGCGGCTGCGATGGCGCATCCAGGTTGAAGTAGCGGCCGTCCACCGTCCGGGCATACAGCTGATCGCCGGCAAGAAACAGCGTCATCGGCCCGCCCTCGCCAATGGCCTCGTACAGCCGGATGCCGAAGACGTCGCGAAGCGCCGTCAGCAGCCGCCGGAGCCGCGGGACGGAGAAGCCGCGACGACGGAGATCGGCGAGCACCTGCAGTTCCAGGACGTCGAGCGTCGTGTAGCGTCGCTCGGTGAAGCCACCCGCTTCGGTGCGTTGCGTCGCGAGCGCAGCCGTGAAGAGCCGCCGCGAGTCCCACCATTGCAGCTGGCGCGCCGTCAGGCCGGTGAGCACTGCCACCTCGCGCGACGTGTAGAACTTTTTGAGCCTCACAGCCCAAGCCGTTCGGGCGACACCGACGCCAGTTCGCCATCGGCCCGGCCGTCGAGCACAAGGCCGGCGACGAG
>DATLLQ010000242.1:0-19355 GCA_035537775.1 Vicinamibacterales bacterium
GCGATGCCGAAGCGCTCGAGCATCGCGACCGCGTGCTGCATCGTGTCCCAGTCCGACGACGAGCCCATGACGACCGCAACCAATGGTGAGGTGGATTCGGGCATGCGGAAGCTGGAGATCTTATCAAAACAACAAGAAACACGAAGGAAGAGCTTATGCAGGAAAATGGGGATTCACTCATGACACAAGCTCCGATCCTCTATACGCACACCGACGAAGCGCCCGCGCTCGCCACCTACTCACTGCTCCCGATCATCCAGGCATTCGCGCGCGCCGCGGGGCTCGTCGTCGAAACGCGCGACATCTCGCTCGCCGGCCGCATCCTCGCCAGCTTCCCGGAGGATCTGCCTGCCGATCGCAGGAGATCTGACGACCTGGCCGAGCTCGGCGAGGTGGCCAAGACGCCGGACGCCAACATCATCAAGCTGCCGAACATCAGCGCCTCTATCCCTCAACTGCAGGGGGCGATCCGGGAGCTGCAGCAGCACGGGTACACCGTGCCCGACTATCCCGAAGACCCGCGCGACGATTCGCAGCAGGCGATCAAGGGGAAGTACGCGAAGGTCCTTGGCAGCGCCGTCAATCCCGTGCTGCGCGAGGGAAACTCCGATCGCCGCGTGGCCTCCGCCGTCAAGGCCTATGCACGTTCGCACCCGCATTCGATGGGGGCCTGGAGCCACGATTCCAAAACACATGTCACGCACATGGAGAGCGGCGACTTCTACGGCAGCGAACAATCTGCGGTCATCGCCGAGCCAGGGACCCTGCGCATCGAGCTGATCGACAAGGCCGGCAAGGCCGTCGTCCTCAAGGACGGGATCAAAGTCGCCGCCAACGACGTGGTGGGTGCGTCCGTCATGAGCCGCCGCGCACTACAGGCGTTCTTCAGAAAGGCCATTGAAGACGCGAAGGCCGATGGCGCGCTGCTCTCGCTGCACCTGAAGGCGACGATGATGAAGGTGTCCGATCCGATCATGTTCGGGCACGCGGTGCGCGAGTACTACAAGGACGTCTTCGAGAAGCACGCATCCGTGTTTCAGTCGCTCGGCGTGGATCCGGACAACGGCATCGGCGACGCGTACGCCAAGATCCAGGGACTTCCCCCGGACCAGCGTGCGGCAATCGAGGCGGACCTCAAGGCGGTGTACGCGACGAGACCACCGCTCGCGATGGTCGATTCGGGCAAGGGGATCACCAACCTGCACGTGCCGAGCGACGTGATCATCGACGCGTCCATGCCGGCAGCGATTCGTGCGTCAGGCCAGATGTGGGGGCCGGACGGCAAGCTCCACGACACCAAGGCGATGATTCCGGATCGCTCCTATGCCGGAATCTACCAGGCGGTGATCGAGGACTGCAAAGCGCATGGGGCATTCGACGTGCGGACCATGGGCACGGTGTCGAACGTCGGGCTGATGGCGCAGAAGGCGGAGGAGTACGGCTCTCACGACAAGACGTTCGAGATTCCGCACGACGGCACGGTGCGGGTCACGAGCGCGTCAGGCGCGGTGATCGTCGAGCACTCCGTGGAAGCCGGCGACATCTGGAGGATGTGCCAGACGAAGGACCTGCCGATTCGCGACTGGGTCAAGCTCGTCGTCAACCGCGCACGGCTGACAGGACACGCCGCGATCTTCTGGCTGGATCCGCAGCGCGCATACGACCGCAACGTCATCGCACGGACGCAGGAGTATCTCAAGGGTCACGATACGTCAGGGCTGGACATCAGGATCCTGGCGCCGGTCGAGGCGATGCGCGAAACGCTGGCCCGCGTTCGCGCCGGTCTCGACACGATCTCGGCGACGGGCAACGTGCTGCGCGACTACCTGACCGACCTCTTTCCGATTCTCGAGCTGGGTACGAGCGCGAAGATGCTCTCCATCGTGCCGCTCCTCGCCGGCGGTGGACTGTATGAAACCGGGGCCGGCGGCTCGGCGCCAAAGCACGTGCAGCAGTTTGTCCAGGAGAACTATCTGCGGTGGGATTCGCTCGGCGAGTTTCTCGCGCTCGCCGTGTCCATCGAGGATCTGGGACACAAGACCGGAAACCGGACGGCGCTGGCCCTGGCGGCCGCCCTCGATCGGGCGAACGGCCGCATCCTCGAGAACGACAAGTCACCGCAGCGGAAGGTCGGCGAGCTCGACAACCGCGGCAGCCATTTCTATCTGGCGATGTACTGGGCACGCGCACTGGCAGATCAGACCGACGACGCCCGCCTGCGCGAGGTCTTCGCGCCAGTGGCGCGCGACCTCGAACAGAACGAGCAGCGAATCGTCGGCGAATTGAACGCCGTGCAGGGCAAGCCGGTCGAGATCGGCGGGTACTACCAGCCCGATCCCGCGATGACCGGTCGAGCGATGAGACCAAGCGCGACGTTCAACGCAATCATCGATCGGTTGTAGACGCGTTACGCCTTCGTGTGCTGCGGGATCTTGAGCACCTGGCCCGGCCTGATCTTGTCCGGGTCGCTCAACTGATCCTTGTTGGCATTGAAGATATCCATGTACTCGTTGGGGTTGCCCAGGAACTTCTTCGCAATCGCGCTGAGCGTATCCCCGGACTGGACCGTATAGGTGACGGTCGGGGCTGCGCCGGCTGATGCCGTCGTCGGTGTGCGCTGCGCCGCGGGCGCATTCACCTTGATGTCGGCGACGACGTCCTTGTCCCAGCCGGGCACGGTCTTCAAAGCATTCCAGATCTGATTCTTCTGATCGTCCGAGGTGACGGTGCCGTTGAAGTACAGCTTGCCGTCACGTTCCTCGGCGCCACCCTGCATCTGCAGCGATTTCGCCGTCTGAATGGCGTGGTTGTATTTCTCCCGCAATCCAGCCGAGCTCGTCTTATCGAACACTCCCATGTTCACACTCCTGAGCGGCGGAAGAGTGCAAGAATAGGGACCTTCTTCAAGGAGACCGCATGAGCCGGCGTCTTGCGATCCTCGCTCTCGTCATTCTGACCATTCCGATGCGTGCGCAGTCGCCCGCTCCGGCGACTGCCCCACTTCAGGTTCCATTCAGGCAGTTTCAGCTCGCGAACGGGCTGAACGTGGTTCTGCATCAGGACAAGACGGTGCCTGTCGCAGCGGTGAACGTCTGGTACCACGTTGGATCTGCGAACGAGAAGACGGGTCGCACCGGCTTCGCCCATCTGTTCGAACATCTGATGTTCGAGGGGTCGAAGAACGTGCCCGAGGGTCAGTTCGATCTCCTGCTCGAATCTGCCGGCGCCACGAATAACGGATCGACCAGCAACGATCGGACGAACTACTTCATCGATCTTCCGAGCAATGCGCTCGAGCTGGCGCTCTTCCTCGAGTCGGATCGTATGGCGTTCCTCCTCGACGCCATGCCGCCTGAGCAGGTCAACAGCCAGCGCGACGTCGTGAAAAACGAGCGCCGGCAGAGCTACGAGAACCAGCCGTACGGCATGGCCTCGATCGAAATCGACAAGATGCTCTGGCCCCCCGGCCATCCATACAGCTGGCCGGTCATCGGCTACATGGAAGACCTCACGGCCGCCAGCCACGCGGACGTCCAGGAATTCTTCAAGCGGTATTACGCACCAAACAACGCGAGTCTCGTGGTTGCCGGAGACATAGATCTCGATAAGACGCAGGCGATGGTCGAAAAATGGTTCGGCGAGGTGCGGCGTGGAGCAACCGTCGAACCGGTCGCTCCGCCCGCCGCAATTCTCACGCAGGTCAAGCGTCAGACGATCACCGACCAGGTGAGCCTGCAGCGCCTCTACCTTGCCTGGCTCACACCGCGTTTCTACGCCCCGGGCGATGCGACGCTCGACGTCGTCGCGGCGATCCTGACGGGAGGTAAGAACTCGCGGCTCTACAAACGGCTCGTCTACGACGAGCAGATGGCGCAGGACGTCTCTGCGTTCCAGAGCTCAGCGGCGCTCGGAAGCTCGTTCCAGATCGTCGCGACGGCGCGGCGCGGCCGTACCGTCGAGGAGATGCAGAAGGCGATCGACGAAGAGATCGAGAAGCTTCGGCGCACGCCTCCAGAGCCTCGCGAGGTCCAGCGCGCGATCAACCAGGTCGAGGCGGCCTTCTACCGGCGCATGGAGCGTGTCGGCGGATTCGGAGGCAAGGCGGATCAACTGAACTCCTACTACTTCGCCGGCGGCGGCCCGGATTTCTTTGCCGAGGATCTCGCACGCTACAGGTCACTAACACCCGCCGACGTACAGGCGGCCATCTTCCAGTGGCTGCCTCGGGATCGGCGCGTCGAGCTCGTCGTGCTGCCGGAGGAGAAGAAATGAGCCGGCTCAGAGTGCCCACGGCCATTGCGGTCCTTGCCATAGTGATCGCCGGCGCGACTGGCCTTGCCCAGCAGAAACCCGACCGGTCGAAACCGCCGGCGATCGGGCCGGCCCCGCAGCTGACGCTGCCGCCGATCCAGAAGCGCACGCTCTCCAATGGGCTGAGCGTGTGGATCGTCGAGGCCCACAAGGTGCCGCTGGTTCAAGTCAACTTCCTGGTTCAGGCGGGCAGCGCTGACGATCCGGCGGGCAAGTTTGGCATCGCCAGCCTGACGGCGGCGATGCTCGACGAAGGCGCGGGCACGCGCTCCGCGCTGCAGATTGCGGACGAAGTCGACTTTCTCGGCGCCAATCTCAGTACCACCAGCTCGTTCGACGCCTCGGCCGTGCGGTTGAACGTACCGTCCGCGCGCCTTGCGGCGGCGCTGCCGATCATGGCGGACGTCGCGCTTCGTCCGATGTTTCCGCAAGCCGAGCTGGATCGCCTCCGCCAGGAACGGCTGACTACGCTCCTTCAGGCCCGTGACGATGCCACGCAGGTGGCGCCGATGGCGTTCGCACGGACCGTTTTTGGCGGCACGCACCGGTATGGCACATCGGCATTGGGGACAACCGTAACGTTGAAGGCGTTCACGACGAGCGACCTGCGTTCATTCCACGCGTCGATGTATCAACCGTCGGCCGCCACGCTCGTGGTCGTCGGCGACGTGCAGGTGAACACGGTGCTTCCGCTGCTCGAGAAGTACTTCGGCGGCTGGCGGACGGTGGGCGGGACCGCTCGCACGCCGGTGGCGCTGGCACCGCAGCTGACACAGGCGCAGGTCGCAATCGTCGACATGCCCGGCGCCGAACAGTCGCAGGTACGGATCGGCTGGGTCGGTGTGCCGCGCTCGACGCCCGACTACTTCACCCTGCAGGTGCTCAACACGATCCTCGGCGGCTCCTTCACCTCTCGCCTCAACCAGAACCTTCGCGAGAAGAACCAGTTCACCTATGGAGCGAGCTCGCGGTTCGACATGCGCCTCTCGGCCGGCCCCTTCTTCGCCGGCGCAGGCATACAGACCGACAAGACCACGGACGCGCTGCGCGAGTTCTTCAACGAGCTGAATGCCATCACGAAACCAGTCAGCGCCGAGGAACTGACCAAGGCCAAGAACTACCTTGCGTTGGGATTCCCGAGCGAGTTCGAGACGATCGGCGACCTCGCCTCCCACCTCGAGGAGATGATCGTCTACAAGCTGCCCGACAACTTCTTCGACCGCTACATCGCCAACATCCAGGCGGTGACCGCGGAGGCGGTCCAGAAGGCGGCCGCCACGTATATCCAGCCCGGACGTTTCGCCGTCGTGATCGCGGGGGATCGCAAGGCCATCGAGGCAGGAGTGGGCGGGCTCAAGCTCGGACCAGTGCGCGTGCTGACGGTGGAGGAGGCCTTCGGCTCATGAGTGTGACAGTCGGACTCGAACCGCTGCTCGGTTACTCGGACTCTGAGCGCAGGAAGTGGCGTGAGTGGATTGCCGCGGATCCCGCGCGCCTGTCGATCGTGCTCCAGCCGGGAGGCCGCTTCCCCACCGCTGCCGATCTGCTCGATCACATCTTCTTCGTCGAGCGTCGGCATCTGTCACGGCTCGAAGGGGCGTCGATTCCCGAGAGCACGGGAGTACCGGCCGGCGACTGGCAGCGGCTCTTCGAGTACGCGGATCTGGTTCGGGCGGACCTGCGGCAGTACGTGGCCAGCCTCACCGACATCACGGCTGATGGCCTGCTCTCGTGGAATGCCATCGGCGTCGGGCCCATTACGATGTCGCGCCGCCGACTCCTGACGCACATCCTGCTCCACGAAATCCGTCACATGGCGCAGCTGGCGCTGGCGGCACGGACCGCAGGCATCGAGCCGCCCGGGAAGCACGACCTGTTCTTTTTCGAAGAGTTTGCCTGACGGTAGCGGCCGACCTTAAGTCCGCCTCTACCCGATCCCCTCGAACACGCCGGTCTCACGGTTCTTCCGCACCCGGTTCCATTCGAAGTGCTGGCCGTTCATGGCGATGTAGACGCCGGGTGGAAGCACCTGCGCGAACGACAGCGCGCTGCCGAGATTGAACAGCCCGTCCGAGCTGCCAAAGGCATAGGGAATCATCGCGCCGGTCAGGACGACGGTCTTGCCCTTCACGCCGACCGCGATCGCCTGCGCCGTCTCGACCATCGTGTCGGTGCCATGGGTGATCACGATCTGCGACTCCGGGCACTGCACGCAGTTGCGGACGACGAGCTCGCGATCCGCGTCCGTCATGTCCAGGCTGTCGATCATCATCAGCGTCCGCACCGTCACCTCCACGCGCGAGCGGCCGAGGCGCAGCATCTCGGGCAGGTGCGTATCGCCGAACGAGAGCCCGCCACGGATCTCGTCGTAGGTCTTGTCGAACGTTCCGCCGGTGACGAAGATGCGAATCATCGCCCCCGTTTCCTCCCGCTGCGCAGCAGATCACCGACCAGCCAGGCCACCACCATCAGCAGCACGAGGATGACGATCGCGCGGCCCATCAGGCCGTCCGCACCCCGGCGTCAGAGCGTCGCGGCTGCGTGAACAGGCTGACCAGCAGGCCGATGACCACGACCGCCACGGCGCCGGTCACGTTGTGCCAGAGGAACGCGACGTCCGTGAAGTTGGCCGCGAGCCCGACGCACGTCATGCCGGCGATCAAGCCGACGAACGCGCCCGTCGGCGTCGCCATCGGGAACGCAATCGCCAGGATGAACACGCCGAGGATCGACCCGTAGAAGTACGACCCGAACCGGTTCACCACTTCGATCAGCGAGCCGAGCTGCGCGGCCCACACCGCGACCACGCAGGCGAAGATCCCCCACAGCCCCGTGACGAGCTTCGAGACGCGCAGGTAGTGCGCGTCGGTTCCCTCCTTGCGGAACCAGCGCCTGTAGAAATCGATCACCGTTGCGGTGGACAACGAGTTGAGCTCGCCCGCAATGGTGTCGGTCGCGGCCAGGATGATCGCCACGATCAGCAGGCCGACGAGGCCAACCGGCAGTTGGGTCAGGATGAAGGTGGGAATGACGTAGTTCACGTCGTTGTAGACAGGGTCGCCAGTCGCCTCGCGCACGAGCCCCAGCGCATCGTCATGAATCTCGCGTAGCTGGGTCTCACGCGCCGTGAACTCACGGCGTGCCAGCTCCTGAAACGCCTGGTCGCCGGCGTTCTCGGCGCGCACCATGCCGGCCGCTGCCGCCGCGCGCGAGGCCGAGACCTCCTCGAACCGGCGCTCGAGGGCCGCGTACTCCGGGGCTTGTTTGCTGCCTTTCATCAGGTCCTCGTGGGTCCGGTTGAACAGCAGCGGCGACGGATTGAAGACGTAGAACGCGTAGACGGACACGCCCAGCAGCAGTACCACCACCTGCAGCGGGATCTTCCAGTAGCCGCTCATCAACAGGGACGAACGTGCCTCGTCTACGGAGCGCGCAGTCAGGTATCGCTGCACCTGGCTCTGGTCGGTACCGAAGTAGGAGCAGAAGAGAAAGAAGGCGGCGATCGTCCCGGACCAGAACGTATAGGTGTTGCTGAGATCGAACGAGAAATCAAAGCTGCGCAGGCGGCCCGCCGCGGCCGCCACGCTCAGCCCGTCGGTCACGCTGACGCTGTCGGGAAGACCAAGGATCGCGGCGGCGATGACGGCAAACAGTCCGAAGACGACCAGGACCATGATCTTGACGTCGGTCCAGGTCACCGCCTGAACGCCGCCGATCATCGTGTAGACCACTGCTGGCGCCGTAATCGCGAGCGACGTGGCGGTGAGATCCCACCCGAGCACGAGCGACAGCACGACCGCCGGAGCCGATACCGCCGCCCCGACAGCCATCCCGCGGGAGATGAGGAACAGCAGGCTGGTGAGGCTGCGCGTCTTCGCGTCAAAGCGCTTTTCGAGATATTCGTACGCCGTGTAGACGCCCGATTTGTAGAAGAACGGCACGAGCGTCAGCGACAGGACGATCATCGCGAGCGGCAGGGCAAAGTAGAACTGGATGAACCGCATCCCGTCCATGTAGCCCTGTCCCGTCGTCCCGATCATGGTGATGGCGCTGAGCTGCGTGGCCATCACCGACAGGCCGGCGGCCCACCAGGGAATCGAGCGGCTCGCCAGGAAGTAGCCTTCGAGATGCTGGCTGTCGCGCGTCCGCCTGATCCCGTCGTACAGGATCCAGGCGATGAACGCGATGACGACGACCCAGTCGATGGTGTGCATCGTCAGACGAACGCGTGCTGCAGCCACCACAGGGCGGCCAGGACAACTGCCTGCACGAGCAGCACCTTGACGTAGCTGGCTCTCACAGTGCGGCGCTCCGCGACTTCAGCATCGCGCCGGCGCGTGTCAGGGCCTCACGCCTGCCATCCAGCCACGCCTGATCGGCCTTCAACAACGCGCGCGATTCCTGAAGCGCGCGCGCGGTCTCGGCGGGAGCGGGTCCTCCAGCGGTTGCGCGTACGTCGACAAAGTGACGCGGGCTCATGATTGCTGCCAATTCGGCGTCCGTGTACTGAAGGGGGACGCCGAGGAGATCACCGGACACGGTGGACAGGATCGCACCCAGTGGCGCGCCTGGCCGCTCGCGCGTGGCCTGCATGAGCCGCGCGGCAGTCGCATGAGCGGTCTTGAACGGAACCTGATGGGTACGCGCCAGGTGATCCGCCAGCTCCGTCAACGTTGTCCCCCCTTCCGCGGCGCGCGCTTCGAGCCGCGCGACATCGAGCTCCGCTCCACGCAGCGAAGCGGCAACAAGCGTCACTGCCCGCACGGCATCCCTGAATGCGGACGCCACGAGCGGCTGAAGATCGTCTTCAGTGTCAACGATGTCTCCGAACGGCGTGTTGTGGACGACGATCGCGATTGCGCCGGCCTGGCCCACAGCTTTGCTGGCGATGGCGCGGGCGTGTTCGAGCGCGACCGGATTCCGCTTCTGCGGCATGATGCTGCTCGCCTGGACGAACCCGTCGGCCAGCCGCAGGTAGCCGAACTCGACGGTGCACCAGAGAAGCAGGTCCTGCACGAAGCGGCCAAGGCCGACGAGCATCACGTTGATCGCCGCCACGCTCTCGAGGACGTAGTCGACGGTCGCAATGCTGCCGTAGGTGTTGCCAGTCGGCCCATCGAAACCGAGCAGCGTGCTCGTCAGCGTGCGATCGATCGGGAATCCGCTGCCGGTGATCGCACACGAGCCGAGCGGAGAACGGTTGGTCGTGGCGTACGCGGCCTGCAACCGCCGGGAGTCGCGCTCCAGCTGCTCGATGACGGCGAGCAGGTAATGCGCGATCGTCGTCGGCTGCGCCGGCTGAGTGTGCGTGTGGGCGGCGATCAGCGTTTCGCGATGACGGTCCGCGATGTCGCACAACGCCTCTCGCAGTTCGATGACCGCTTCGCAGACCCCGAGGAGGTGCTCCCGCAGCCGCATCCGGTACATCGTCATGTCCACGTCGTTCCGGCTGCGTGCGGTGTGAAGGCGGCCCGCAGTCTCGTCGCCGCAGGCGTCCACCAGGAGGCGATCGACGAAGAAAAACAGATCCTCGCAGGTGCCGTCGTAGGGTGTGCGCCGGATCTCGACCGGTGACACACGATCGAGCGCCTCTCGCAGCGCACGGGCAGCGTCGGCGCTGATGATGCCGCGGTCCGCGAGCATCACGACGTGCGCGTAGTGAATGGCCATCAGCGGCCCGAGAAACAGTGCCTTGGCGTCCTCGAAGTTCTCGTTGAGGACGTGCGACACGTACTCCGGATCGAACCGCATCGATGGAGTATAGCGGGTAGTCAACTACAGACTAGGGATTCATCCAGTACGAAAACTTCACGAGAACCGTGTTGGTGGAGGGCGCAGAAAAGATGTCGCCGTAGTCGCGGCCGAAACGGAATGTGCCGTTGGGCAGCACGTTCTCACGGCCCTGCTGCCACACGACGAACAACGTCGAACCTGGCTTGAACTCCCAGCGCATGACGTTCGTGGTGCGGAAGGACAGGAACCTGAAGTCCGGATTGCCCTGATAGTCGAACGCCGAATAGCGGTTGTCGTTGTGTGCGGCGCGACCGTCTATCAGCTCGCGGAAGTGTTCGTAGTCGCCGGCCGAGATGAACGGCTGCGCATACACCTGCAGCGACAGGTTCGGCGTCAGCGTGTAGTTCACCCGCGTCGTCATCGACGTGGTCGTCTGATACAGGCGGCCGAAGATGTATCGCGCTCGACCGTCCTGCTGAATGTTCTCAATCCACTGATCGCCCTCGATGTTCCGGTTCAACGACACCCCGAACTGGGCGGACAGAGCCGCGGTCGGCTTGACGGTGATGTTGGGGCCGACGCTCCACCCTTCCCCATGGCCGTCCGAACCGTAGGACCACTCGAGACCCAACTGCACCGGCTTCCGCCCGTCGGTGTTGAAATACTGCCAGGCTGACGCGGCGTTGTTGCCGTAGCCGCCGGGTCCGCCGCGCGTGCGGCGATCGTCGAAGTTACGCGGATTGAAGTTGATGCCGAAGCCGGTATTCCAGTTGTTCTGGAACGACCAGTGAGAGTTGATATTCCAGCCCAGGCTGATGCGGTCGCCGTCGAAGTTGTGTGACATCCAGTGGTTGAAGTTCACGTTCTTCGTGCGGACGAAGCGGCCCGGCTTCTCCCATCGCATCTGCACCCATGCGCCCGAGCCGATGACATCGGCACGCTGCAGGAAGCCGACGTCGTTGACGTCGAATCCCGGCGACTTGTAGCTCCCGTAGAAGTTGAATCGCGTGCGCTCGCCGCTGATCTTGTTGAAGTTGATGGAGCCGGCATGCCCGTTCAGCGCCTCCGCGGCCGAATCGAACTCGATGTGGCCGGCGTCTGGCCGCTGATAGGAATGCACGTTGTTGAGCTGTAGCCGGGCAATCGCCTCGGGGCTCCCATGGACGGAACTGCCGGCCCAGAAGCCGTTCACGCTGAACCGCTGCCCGATCCGCCAGTCGTAGTCGACTCCACCAGTCACGGCCCTGTCGGGAAGGAATGACACCGACTCCGTGAGACGGCGGTTCGTCGTGGTCAGAATCAGCCCGAGGGACGACTGGTCGGCAAACTCGCGCCGCGCGCGCGACACGGAAAAGAACGACCCCGGCTCCACGACCTCATTGCGCCGTCCGCTGCCGAACGCGACGTTGGCGAACTCCTCCTGCGTGGCGGCAGCAAGCGCACCGACCGAAAACTGCCCGATCCGTCCGGTCAGTTTGCCCGCGCCGATGATCGTCGTCTGGCCAGGCTGGATCGAGTACTCGCCATCGCCCAGTGCCGGGGATCCGCGCGGCTGGCGGCCGATGCGGCGCGAATAGAACAGGATGCAATCGTCGTTGCAGTTCCAGCGGTACGTGCCGGAGCCTTCTATGAAGAACGGACGCCGCTCGTCGAAGAATGTCTCGAACGCCCCGAGATTCACGACCGCGGGGTCCGCCTCCACCTGTCCGAAGTCCGGATTGACCGTGGCGGTCAGCGACAACGCCGGCGTGATGGCGTACTTCAGATCGAGACCTGCAGAAACGTTCGGATTGAAGGTCTTGTGAAGCGGATTGTCACGCTGTTCAGGCTCGGTCACGGCGGCGGCAACCGTATAGGGGGACAGCTCGAGCCGCTTGGTCAGGCCTGAGCGCGACACCCCCTGCAGATCGCCAAACTGCGAGACCAGGCCGTTCTTGCTGCGCGCGAGCAGCGGCCAGGACGAGGTCTCGTTCAGGCGGGCGATGTTGCGGACCACCGCAAATCCGAGGCGGCCGTCGGATCCCGAGCTGAATCGCAGCTGCGAGTACGGAATCCGGAACTCCGCTGTCCACCCGTCGGCCTCGCGGCGCGCCGTCGCCTCCCAGACCGCATCCCAACTGTTGTCGTTGTTGTCGTCGTTGTACCAGTAGGCATCCATCTTCACTCCCGCCGGGTTCACGGCGAACTGATAGCCGGTGCGGCGGTCGTGATACGAGTCGATGAAGACGTGGATCCAGTCGGACGGCGAATCCACGTCGCGCCGGGTCAGGTAGCCGACAATCTTCCCGGGATCGGGATCCTTGGCGTGGACGATGATGTGCAGCGCCGAATCATCCGCGACGACCCTGAATTCCGTGCGATAGCTGGCGGGCGAGCCCTCGCTCGGCTCCCGCTGCACGAAGGACGTGACGAGATCGGCTTGTCGCCAGTCGCCTTCCGACGCTGTGCCGGAGACGACATGGGCGCGCGCGGTGCGCTCCGCGACGTTTACAGCCGGCTCGAGCGACTGGGCGTACGCCGGCACAGACGAGAGGAGCAGGACGCCGAGGACACGACGAAGAGGTTTCATGCGCACGGTGCCCGGTCAGGCTGCCTAGGTTATACGCTCAGACGCACCTCAGAGGTGCACGGTTGGCCTTGCCCAGTCCCTCAGGACGGAGGTCGAAGCCATGCGACGAGACGGGCATGTTGCGCTTCTGTTGCTGCGGGGTCAACGTCCAGATCCCACTTGCTGCCCGGTTCGGTGCCAAGTGGCAGCATCAGTCGCATCAGCTGATCACGCCGTGCGATGAGGAGCGTGACCTTCGCGCCTGGCGCAAACTGTTCCAGCCGCCGACCCAGCTGATCCGCCCGCACGCGAACCTCGTCAATGGCCAGGATCTCGTCGTCCTGCCGCAGCCCCGCCGCGGCGGCGGATGTGTCCAGGCCAACCCCCGTGACCACGAGCCGCCCCGAATCGTTGCGCGTGGACACGTCAAGCGCCGCGCGGCCTGTGCTCGCGCGTTGCGTGAACCGCAAGCCGAACGTCGCCAGCGCTTCAGAGTAATCGAGCTCCTCGGTGCCCCGGACGGCGGCATTCCAGAAATCGGTCAACGGCGCACCGGCAACCTGTTCGGCAATCTGTCGAAACTGATCCGCGGTGTAGCCGCGGGCGCCCGAGTACCGTGCGTACGCCGCTCGCATCACGTCGTCGAGGCTCTTCGCGCCGCTGGTCATCCGGCGAATGCGCGCGTCGAGGAGAAACGCCAGGACCTGGCCCTTCGCGTAGTAGGAGATGCTGACGTTCGGCGAGTTCTCGTCCGGACGGTAGTAGCGGATCCACGCGTCGTACGACGCCAGCTCCACCGACTGGACCTGACGACCCGGCGTCGTCTGCAATTCGTCGATGACCGCCGACATGTTGCCGAAATACTCGTCGCGCGTGATCAGTCCGGCGCGATGGGCAAGGAGATCGCCGTAATAGTCGGTGATCCCTTCGACAACCCAGAGATTCCTGGTCAGCGCCTCGCTCTCATAATCGAACGGCCCCAGTTCGACCGGCCGCAGACGCTTGCCGTTCCAGGCGTGAAACAGCTCGTGGGAGACGAGCGTGAGAAATGCACTGTACGCGTTCCGTGCGCTCGTGGTGTTCCGGCCGGAGATCACGACGGTCGAATTCTTGTGCTCGAGGCCGCCGCCGCGCGTCTGGCCGATTACGTTCAGCACCAGGTACTTGTCGTACGGCAGGTGGCCCCAGAAGCGACGCTGCTCACGAATCAGCGCTTCGACGTCCTTGGCCGCACGGGCGCCGTCGAACACGCCTCCCTCGCCCTGATTGACCAGATAGTGCGGCGTGCCATCGACAGCGAACTCGTGGACGGCTGCGTTGCCCGCGACAATCGGCGAATCCACGAGCGTGTCGAAATCCGCCGCGACATATCGGTGTGCGCCACCAGGCATCGCACGCAGTCCGGTGTTCGACGTGCTCCATGTGGCGGGCAGGTTCAGCACGACTTCGTGCGGGCGCACGGTGCCGTCGGTCAGCGTCATGAATGTCGGCGCGCCGTTGATCAGCGCGAAGTTCTCATCCACCCAGTTCGTGCGCACCGACATCTCGTGGGCGAACACGCGGTACGACACGGTGACCGCGGAGGCTCCGCCGGTCGTCACACGCCAGCGGTTCTTTGCCGATTTCTCGATCAACAGCGATCGCCCTGACGCAGTCGCCGTCACCCTTTCCACGTTCCGCTGGTACTCCCGGACCAGGTACGAGCCGGGAGTCCATACCGGCATCATCAGTTCGACGTCGCGGCGCCCGCCGGTCGGCACGGTGGCGGTGACTTCCATGTAGTGGGTCTGCGGCGCGGGGAAACTGACCGTGTAGCGGATCGCGTCCGGCGTGCGGGGAGACCCAGCTGCCGTCTGCGCCGTTGGCGAGGGCGACAGCGCCACCACGACGAGCAGCGCCGAAAGAACATGTTTCACAGGCATTTGGCGCATTCTATCGAAACGCAAAGGACGAGGCTGATTCTGCGCATCGCCTGCCTTGGGCACGCATTGGCCCGTGGCTTGCTGAAGTATCCGGCCGAGGGCAAGAGCCCGCGAGGAGGAGCTTGGAATGGCCAAGCAGCGAAAAGCACTTCCCGCGCGCCGGAAGACTGCGGCCGATTCGTCGTTGTTCTTGCGATCGGCGGAATCCCTCGGGCGAATGATCGGTTCGCTGCAGCGGCAGCTCGAAGCCGCACGGCAGCTGACACTTCGCTCCGCAGACACTGAGGTGCGCGGGAACGGTCACACGTCAGCGCGCAAGCGTGCGGCTGATGATGACACCGGCACAAAGGCGAGATCGGGCGCGAAGCGTCGTACGGCCAGGTCAAGCCGCCGCAAGTAACATCGCGCGGTCAACCATCGCACTCCGCACGCGGGCTTCCGCGTGCGGAGCAAATCCGCCTACAGCAGCAACGCCATCGCGGCGCACGCCAACCCGGCGATCAACGACCACAGCGATGCGACGCCGGCGCGTCCGGCCGCGACCGGCGCGGTCGAAGACACTGACGCGCTGACGCGTTCCTGCGCCATGAAGGCCGTGCCCATCGCCGCAAGAAGCAGGAGCCATCCGGCCGCGCTGATGCCGCGAGACAGCGCCGACGCCACGTCCAGACGGACGACAAAGATCGCGACCGCTGCGATCCAGCCGACAAGCGCCGTGCCCCCAACGAGCCGAAGTCTCCCGACCTCGCGATCGGCGGCCTGACGCCGAAGCTCCGCGCGCAGGGCGTTCTCGGCCCGCGTGCGTTGCTCCTCGAGCTGCGCGCGTTCGAGCTCGAGACGTGCGTGATCCCGCGCGAACGCCTCCTTCAGGGCGGCAACCATCACGCCCGTCAATCGCGCTTCGAGCGGCGCGCTGGAAGATGAGGGCGTCAGCGACTCGCCGACCTGCCGGGGCGGGGTGTCACCGGGCGCCTTGAAGCGGCGCGCGGCCTCGCGGAAACCGACCAGCGTATCGAATGCTTTCAGGAGACCCGAGAAGTTCACACCTGGCGCCTGTTCAAAAGATGTTCCGCGCGCCGGAGCTCAACCATGCGTCGCGGAACCGGCGTTGCGCATCCGTGAGAGGCTGGCCTGCATCTTCCGCGAGGACGACTTCGTACCTGGGGTCGCTTCCGCCAGAGCTGGCCCGCGGGCGAAGGATGAAGCCAGCCCGGGCGAGCAGGCGCGCGTAGTCCGGGACGTCATGGCCTTCGATGTAGTCGGTAAAGAACTGCTTCGCAAAGGCAGAGTCGCCCGAGACCTCCGCGAGCGTCCGCTGCAGATCGGCAGACGTGTATGGCGAGGCGACGTAGCCGGGCCGTTGCGACGCCGAGCGCCCGAACATGGTCCAGAGCGCGCGCATGTAGTCGTCGAGCGTGATGCGGCCGTCGCTGCGGTCGCGAAGCGTGAGATCCAGCCCGATGCCGAGCGCCTCGCCCCAGGTGTAGTACGAGATGTACGAGTCGCTCGGGAAGGGTGGATCGGATTTGGCTCCGTCGACACTCGGCGCGAGACGGCTCATCTCGACCACCGAGCGAACCTTCCTGCCCGGCGCCGTCAGGACCGTCGATACCGCATCGGTGATGTCGCGCGCATAGTCGCGATCGTTCATCAGGCCGCCGCGACGAAGCACCAGCGACCCGTAGTAGTTGCAGAAGCCCTCGGCCAGCCACAACTCGCCCGAGCTGTTCGCGGCTTCGAAGTTGAACGGCTCGAGCGACGCGGGGCGAATCCGCTCCACGTTCCAGGCATGACAGAACTCGTGCGAGATCGACGCGATGTGCGGCGCCCGGCCGCCAGACAGCGGCGCCGCCGATACGAGAAACGTGCTGTTGCGATGCTCCATCGCGTCGTAGCCGTTGCCGGGCAGGTAGTCGGCAATGAACGTATAGGTGTTGCCCTCGAAGGCCGGGAACTCGCCGAAGACGTATCGCGACTCGCGCACGATGGCCTCGACGTCACGCAACAGCGCGTCGAGTTCCATATCGGTGCCGCGATGATGTGCCACGAACCTGAAGACCGGCGTGCGGCCGTTGTCCGTCACCGTGAACGTCCGCACCGAGAACGCGCTCAACTCGGTCGGACTGTCCATCAGGTACTGCAGGTTGGGTGCGGTGAACGTGAGGAAGTCGCGCCCTGGGAAGAGCTGCGTCGCCACGCGCCACGATGTGCCTGGCGGCACTTCGAACCGGACGCTGATTGGGCGCTCGTCGAATCCCCGTGCCCACATGATCGCGGCCGGCATGTTGATATGCGCATGCGAGCCGTCGATGGCCAGGTAAGTGCCGTCCACGCGATTACCCGACACGCGGTACGAGACGCGAACCTCACCGGAGTGGCCGGTCACGTCCCACTGGTCCACGCTCGGATGCGTGATCGCCAGCGGCCGTCCCTCCGCATCAGTCGCACGCACGTCCGTGACGTTCTTCGCGAACTCGTGAATCGCGTAGCGGCCTGGCGAGCTCCGGCTCATCCTCAGCTGCAGAGGGCCGGCCGGTACGTCGGTGAACTGCGCGTCCACCACCATCTGATGCTGAGCGCGATCGCCGAATGACAGGCGGTAGGAAATACCTGCCTGCGCCCGCGGCGAGGCCGAGATCCACGCCGCCAGCAGCGTTGCCAGCGCCACGCTGAGGCCGCGCCGCCGCTGCATCCAGGCCCGGTCGTACTGGCGTGCCATTGGCGGATGCTAGCATGCGAACGATGAGGCTCGTGGCTGTAGACGTCGCGATCCTGCCGCCGCCGGACGTGATGGCGCAAGCCATCGAGCACAGCGCGGCCCTGAGCGCGCACAGCGAGCCTGGGGGCCTGCGTCTGGACGATGGGCATCTGCCGCACGTCACGCTCACACAGCATTTCATCCGAGCCGATGAGCTCGACCTTGCGTTCACCCATGTAAACGCGGTGCTTGCTGATCAGCCGCCCGTGCGCGTCGCGATCACCGGCGGCGGCCGGAGTCATCGCACGCTCTGGATGTCAGTGGAGCGGACACCGGAGCTGGTCGATCTGCACGAGCGGCTGATGGAAGCGCTCCGCGGAGTGGAACGTCAGGGAGGCGGTCCGCACGCGTTCTTCGAAGAAGGACGCGTGGGCGACGTGAGGTGGGTAACCGGGTTCCGGCTGAAATCGAGCGGCAGCGCGTTCACGCCGCACATCACGCTCGGTCACGGTGCCGACATGCCATCAATCGAGCCAGTGGCCTTCGACGCCACGACGATCGCGGCCTGCCACCTTGGACGTTTCTGCACGTGCTGCAAAGTCCTCCGCGCGTGGGATCTGCGTCCGTAGGGCAGCCACTTATCCGTAGGGCACCCATTTATGGGTGCCGGCATCAGCCGGACCTGGCAATCGGCAACGGCCTGCCCCGTTCATAACGCCGCATCGTCTTCAACACCACGTCCGCCATCATGTCGAGAAACAACGGATCGTCGTTGACCGCCTCGGCGCGTGCCATCGGCAACCCGATGTCGCGGCACACCTGAGCAGCCTCCGTGTCCAGGTCGTACAGGACCTCGATATGATCGCAGACGAAGCCGATCGGTGCCACAACCGCCGCTCGCAATCCCTTCTGGCGTTCCTCTCGGAGGTAGTCGCAGACATCAGGCTCGAGCCACGGGTCCTGTGGCCGGCCGCTCCGGCTCTGAAACACCACCGCCCAGTCGGGCATGCCCGTTTCCCGTGCGACGAGGCGCGCAGTGTCCTCGAGCTGCTGCCGGTACCGCGAGCGCTCCGCCATCGGAACGGGAATGCTGTGCGCAGTACAAACCAGTCGAGCCGCTCCCCTCTCATCGTCCGGCAGCCGCTGCAGCGCCTCGCGCACATGGGCCGCGTTCGCCGCGATGAAGAGCGGATGATCGAACCAGCTGGAGACGTAGGTCACGTCGATGTCCGCGCCGCTCGTGCGCAGCTCGCTGCGCGCCGCCGCGACGTTCTCCCGATACTGCTCGCAGCTCGAGTAGGAGTGCTGGGCGGCGGCGATGAATCCGATCGCCCGGCGTACGCCGGCCGCGCGCATCTCGCGAAACGTGTCGGCAAGAAACGGATGCCAGTTGCGCATACCGACGTAGACCGGTAGCGGGCGGTCCGCGGCGGCCAGTCGCGTTTTCAGACCATCGGCCTGCTGCTGTGTGATTCGTGTGATCGGCGAGACGCCGCCGAAGAGCTCGTAGTGATGCGCCACTTCCTCGACGCGCTCAGGAGCGACACGCCGGCCACGGAGCACGTTCGCGAGAAATGGGCGGATGTCGTCGGGCCCCTGGGGACCACCGAAGGAAATGATGAGGACGGCGTCGAACACTGCCGACAGCTTATTACTCTGTAGGGGATCAATCGAATGACTGCGGGGGTCCGCCTTCGCTCGCTTCGCGAGCTACGGCGAGACAGCCTCCGCATGTGGCTCGCCCAGCCGAAGCTCACGCTTCGGCGCAGCCTCGCGTGAGCGAAGGCTGGCGGTGAGGCAGGGATTCGAACCCTGGGTAGGACTTTAAAGGCCCTACAACGGTTTAGCAAACCGCCGCCTTCAGCCTCTCGGCCACCTCACCCTTCGACTGGCTCCCTGCGCGACGTCGCTCAGGGCACAGCAGACTGTAAGTGTACGTGAAGTGGGTCTCCGGGATACAGAGTGCGCGTGCCGGACAAGGCCAGCCATTGGGGGCCGCCGGAACGCAGACTTACGCCGCCCGCGGCGGACGTTCCAACGCCGCGCGATCCCAGCCTGCGAGCGTTGCGGCATGGTCGTAAGTGCTGTCGATGAACGCCGTGATGGCATCGTCGGGTGAGGCTGCCGTGCGTACCGCCTCATA
>DATLLQ010000243.1:0-10844 GCA_035537775.1 Vicinamibacterales bacterium
AACAGCGCGATCAGGGAGACAGCGACGAGGCTCGCTATCGAGACCACGCTCGTCCAGACCATGCCCAGCGACAGCGAGCGCGGCAGGCCATAGTCGAGTATCAGCGCGTCAGGCCAGACAGCCAGGCGCAGGTAGTGGACGATCATCTCCGCCTGGTTCAGCGCGTACGTCCACGCGCCTACTCCGCGGGTAAAGCCGATGGTCGAATGGGGCCGCAGCGCGAGGATCGCGCCAAGCGGAATCCACGTGGCCGCCAGCGCCACGTACAGGTTCTTTCGAGCGGTGAACGCCTCGCGAAATGAACCAAACGCAAAGACGCGATCGTACAGGAGCACGATCACAGGCGCCACCGCGACGAATTCCTTCGAGAGCATGCCGCACACACTGGCGGTGACGGCAATCGCCTGCCAGCGCATCCGGTGCTTCCCCTCGAGCGCGCGCTGCGCCGCGAACAACGTCACGACCAGAAAGAACCCGCCAAGCGCGTCGGAGCGCTGGGTCGAGTAGTTCACGACCTCGCTCAGCATCGGATGGACGGCCCACACCAAGGTAGACAGCAGCGCGATCAGCGTCGACTGGACGCGAGACCGCGCAGTCGAAAGGTCTGTCGTCAACGCGCGATGGACGATGGCGAACAGGAGGCAGGCAGTGAGCAGATGCAGCCCGAGATTCACCAGGTGATAGCCGCGAACGTCCAGGCCGTGGAGGGAGTAGTTCAGGGCAAAGGACAGGTTCACGAGAGGCCGCGACGCGACCGGCGTCTCCGCAGGCGGCTGCAATGGCTGCCACAGGGGCCAGATCGATCGGATGGTTGGGTTGTTGACGATCGCGTTGCTGTCGTCCCAGATGAACGGGCTGTCGAGAGCGTTCAGATAGGGTACGACCACCACGACGGAGAGCAGCGCAAACCAACGCCAGCCGATCCTGGTTGTTGTGTCGGCCGCCTTCGAATCCGCCGGCCGATCCGAACCCTGTCGTTGTCTCCGTGCGATGGTGTAACCCCGTGTGACCCGCGAATTGTACAATCGCGTCGGCGGGTCGGTGTCCGAATGCCTCGACGAATCCGATAATCCGCGTTGAAAGGCGGGTGGCAAAGGACGTGAGCGACTGTCTGTGCGATCGCCGGGCGGAAATGCTACGCAGCCGGCGCGACTTCCTCCTCCGGTCGGGAATGGGGTTCGGCGTGCTCGGCCTGGCCGGGCTGGTGTTTGACGACGTACTCGCGGCACTGCCCCAGGCCGGTCAATCGAGAACCACACACTTCCCTGTTAAGGCGACGCACGTCATCCACATCTTCGCTCAAGGGGCGCCTTCCCAGGTCGATACCTGGGACCCGAAGCCCGAATTGACGAAGCGGGATGGTCAGCCGCTGCCTGGAATGAACGGCGTCGCGCTCGCGTCCCCCTTCAAGTTCTCGAAGCACGGGCAGTCGGGCATCGAGGTCAGCGAGGTCTTTCCGAGGATTGCGGAGCACGTCGACGAACTCGCCGTGATCCGATCCCTGCAGACCGACATCCCGGCGCACGACGTCGCCACGGTGATGATGAGCACCGGCTCGGCGCGCACGGTGAAACCGAGTCTTGGCGCGTGGCTGCTCTACGGACTCGGCAGCGCCAACGAGAACATGCCGGGCTTCATTTCGCTCCGGCCGAACGGCGGCATGCCTCCCGGTGGTGCGCTCAACTGGGGCTCGGCGTTCCTGCCCGGCGATCTGCAGGGCACCAGCATCAACACCTCCGTTCCGACGGTCGACGGGATGATCCAGAACATCCGCAACGGCTATTTCAGCCGGGAGGAGCAGCGTCGAGAGCTCGATCTCGTGCAGAAGCTGAACGCGATGCACAGCCAGAGCCTGCAGCAGGACCCGCAGCTCGAGGCGCGCATCAAATCATTTGAAATGGCGTACCGGATGCAGATCGAAGCCACCGACGCGTTCGATCTGACGAAGGAGCCCGAAGGCATCCGCACGCTGTACGGTGACACGCCGCAGGGAAGGCAGCTGCTGATCGCGAGACGGCTGGTCGAGCGCGGCGTGCGCGTCGTGCAGGTGTGGGCGGGCGGCTGGGACCATCACGAGGACATCGATACGCGGCTGCCGGCGAGCGCGGCGGAAATCGACACGGCTGCCGCGGCGCTGCTGACGGATCTCAGGCAGCGGGGCCTGCTCGACAGTACGCTGGTCATCTGGGGGGGCGAATTCGGACGCTCGGTGACCCGCGATCGAAACGGCAACGACAACCCGGGACGGGACCACAACAACAAGGCCGGCTGCGTGTGGCTGGCAGGCGGTGGCGTGAAGGGTGGCACGGTCTACGGCATGACCGACCAGTTCGGCGAGGCGGTCGTCAAGGACAAGGTCCACGTCCACGACCTGCACGCCACGATCCTGCGTCTGCTCGGCTTCGACCATACGAAGCTGACGTACCGCTACAACGGCCGTGACTTCCGGCTGACGGACAATTTCGGCGAAGTCGTGACCGGGGTGCTGGCGTGAGTTCTTCGCGACCGCGGATCAACCCGGGGCACTCGACGCTGGCGCTCCTCATCGCCGGCGCCTGCTGCTTCGGCAGCATCGCCTTCGGCGTGTCCGCGCAACAGCCGGCGAATCGAGCTGCGACGGCTGCACCGTCGAAAGATCAGCTCCTGTTCTTCGAAGAGAAGATCCGGCCGATCGTCGCCAACAACTGCTTCAAGTGCCACAGTTCCGCGAACGGCACGCCACAGGCAGGACTCGAGCTCGATTGGAAAGGCGGCTGGGAAGAAGGCGGCCTCTCTGGCCCTGTCATCGTCCCGGGCGATCCCGACAAGAGCCTGATGATCCAGGCGGTCCGCTACACAGACAGGCAGCTGCAGATGCCGCCCGGCGGCAAGCTCTCGAACTCACAGATCAACGATCTGGTGGCCTGGGTGCGCATGGGCGCTCCCGATCCGCGGACGACGCGTCCGGCATCAACGGTTTCGTACGGCGGCAGCGGCAAGAATCACTGGGCATTCAAGCCGGTGTCGAAACCGGCGCCCCCTGCGGTGAAGAACCAGGCCTGGGCCGCCAACGACATCGATCGATTCGTGCTGGCCAGGCTCGAGGCCAGCGGCATGTCCGGCGGGGAGAGGGCCGACAGGCGCACGCTGATCCGCCGCGCCTACTTCGACGTCATCGGGCTGCCGCCGACGCCCGAGCAGGTGAACGCGTTTCTCGCGGACACATCCACGAACGCCTTCGAGCGAGTCGTAGACGGCCTGCTGGCGTCGCCGCGTTACGGCGAACGGTGGGGGCGTCACTGGCTCGACATCGCGCGCTACTCGGACACGAAGGGTCAATTCAACCGGCGCATCGGGGAGAGTCCGATCTATCCGTATGCCTGGACCTATCGCGACTACGTCATCAAGGCGTTCAACGATGACCTGCCCTACGATCAGTTCATTCACGAGCAGCTTGCAGCGGACCGGCTGGTGGACAGGAAGAATCCCGCGCCGCTGGCCGCGCTCGGCTTCCTGACGCTCGGCGACCACTTCAACGGAATGGCCGCCGACGTGATCAACGACCGCATCGACGTGACGTCGAAGGCCTTCCTCGGGCTGACGGTGACCTGCGCCCGCTGCCATAACCACAAGTTCGATCCGATTCCGCAGGCCGACTACTACTCGCTCTACGGCATCTTCTCCAGCTCGATTGAACCTGCCGACAGGCCGATCATCGCGACGCCAAATGCCGCGCACGCCGACTACCTGGTGAAGCGCCAGGAAATGGACGCGCGCATCAGCGCGCTGCGCGAGCAGAACATCAAGTCTCTGTTCGGGGACTACAAGCGTGACGGCGCTGCCTACCTGCTGGCAACGACACTGCCCGAACGGCAGCGGGCCGCCTTCCTCGCGAAAAGCGGAGCCGATCCCGCGCTGCTGCAGAACTGGACGAACATCACCCGCGGCGCATTCCGCCCTGGTGTGCCGGTGTTCGGTATCTGGAGCGCTCTCGCGCGCATTCCACCGGAGCGGTTCGCTCAGCAGGCTCCGCGCGTGCTGGATGCGCTGCTGGACGGGCGGACGGGGCGCGGTGGGCGCGCTGGACGGGGGCCCGCCCCGGCGCAGGCACAGGAAACATTCGACGTGAGCCCGCTGGTGCTCAAGGCCTTCGACGGAAGAACGCCGCGGAATCACGCCGACGCTGCGGCGATGTACGGAAAGCTGTTCGCCCGGGCCGACGCGGAATGGGAAGCGCTGATGGGACAGGTCCTGGACCGCGCCCTGCTCCGCTTCCTGCCGCGGCCGGCGGAGAACCAGCTCGTGAACCTGCACAATCAGAGTGAGCTGCTCGAGCTCGTTGATCCCGGTGCGCCCGCCCGGGCTCACGTCCTGGTCGACAAGCCCAAGCCGGCCAACGCGCCCATCCTGATCCGCGGCCAGATCGAAACACCGGGCGAGGTCGTACCGAGACGCTTCCTGGAAGTGCTGTCAGGAACGAAGCGGCCGCGCTTCGACGATGGCAGCGGCAGGCTCGAGCTCGCGAAGGCGATTGCCGACAAACAGAATCCGTTGACGGCACGCGTGATGGTCAATCGCGTGTGGCAACACCACTTCGGAGAAGGCTTCGTGTCGACGCCGGACGACCTCGGCAACCAGTCTTCGCCGCCGACGCACCCTGAGCTGCTCGACTGGCTGGCCACTCGCTTCATGGCCGACGGCTGGTCTCTCAAGAAGCTCCACAAGCTGATCCTGATGTCGGCGACCTGGCAACAAAGCAGCCGCAACAATCCGGAGTTTGCCGCAAAGGATCCGTTCAACCACCTGCTCTGGCGCGCGAACATCCGGCGGCTCGAGTTTGAGCCGCTTCGGGACTCGATTCTCTCCATCGGCGGCACGCTCGATCTGACACTGGGCGGGCATCCCATCGATCTCGCCGCCGGCACACGCCAGCCTCAGGGCAGGGGGCGCGGCGGGCGTGGCCGCGGCAGCGCGGCCGAGCTGCTGCCGGCCGATCCACGCCGCACGGTGTACGGCTTCATCGATCGCGGCGACATGGCCGAGGTGCTCAACACGTTCGACTATCCCGATCCGAACGCGCCGATGGGAAAACGGTACCAGACGACCGTGCCCCAGCAGGCGCTGTTCCTGATGAACAGCCCGCTCGTCATCGAGCAGGTTCGAAACGTCGTCAACCGCGATGCCTTTACGAGCGCAGATTCCGACGCGGCGCGCATCGGGCTTCTCTACGAGCTGTTTTTCCAGCGGCCGCCGCGGGATGACGAGGTTCGCGCCGGCACGGAGTTCGTGGCCGCATTCCAGCCTGCCGCTGCGCTTCCGCCCGGAGAGCCCGCGAGGGGCCGACGCGGCGCGGGAGCGGCCGACGGGCCGCAGCGAGGACGAGGTCAGGGTGCCGGGAGAGCGGGACGCGCTGGAGGACAACAACCGGCACCCGTTCGTCTGCCCTTGACCGGCTGGCAGGAGTACGCCCATGCGCTGCTGCTGACGAACGAGGCGGCGTTCGTCAACTGAACAGCGCACACCACCGATGTGACGAGGGCGCGGACCGTTCCGCGCCCACGTTGTTCGCGCTACCTCCCGGTTGTCCCTCGCTCGTCGCGGCCGAGCGCCGTCATGAATCCCTCCGCCTCGGGCGGTACGGTCACTCGCGCCGTGCCGTTCGCGACTTCGCGCGCTGACACGGAGCCGTAGGCGTGGGCGTTCGCATCCTTGTCAGGCTTCAGCGTTCCACCCGACAGATCGATGCCCGCGAATAATCCCTTCGAGCGGGAGTACGACAGCATTTCCGTGTTCAACTGCGCGTCGGTTGCCACGCTGCCTGCTCGCCCGATGGGACCTCCGGCGATCGATGCGTCTGCCCCCAGCGTCACCTTGTTCGACAACAGCGTATCCAGTCCCTTGCGGTTCATGATCATGAGGATCAGCTGAGTCTTCTGGGCACCAGCCTGCAGCCCAAAGCTGCCCTTGGCGATCTCCATGAACACGGGCGAGGTCCATCCCTGGCCTCGCCGGCAGCTCAACACGCCGCGGCCTCCCTCGGCGCCGACGATGAAGCTCGCTTTCTTGAGCTCCGGAATGACGACCACGCATTGCGCCTTCTTCCAGATCACGTCAGGAATGCCCGCGTCCGCCGCGTTCCTGATTTCCCGGAGTGCGTCCGCCGACTCGCTCAGGGTCTCGGTGTCGTGCTTGTCGAGCTGCGCGAGAGCCGGCGACGCCACGAACAGCAGCGCCGTCACACTCGCAGCACCCAATCTGATCGCGCCCATGGTGACCTCCAATCACTTTCCAGAATGCAAGTTGCGCACGCACCGGGAACCGATAAAGCCGGGTTTGCGCCTCGCACAGGGCGGCGAAGCGCCGTGCGCACGGACGACGGGCGGCATCGCTCACAGCCGGCCGTCAGACCGGCTGGCTTGGCGAGCCAGTATTTGTCGTCGTGCTCCTGCTCTGTTGCCGGAGTTACTGGAACGCCGGAGACCCGCCCGGGGCAGTCGCTGCCGGTCGAGCGCCGAGATACTGCGCGGCTGCCGCGGCAACATGCGCGGCATCCTCCCCAACGCCGAAGATGAGGCCGGACTTGCGCGAGTGCATCAGCTGCAGCCCTATGAAGTAGAGGCCCGGGTGCCTGCTGACTCCCTGGCTCTGCTCCGGGTAGCCATCGCGAGCGTTGAGATCGAGCTCGATCCAGCTGAAGTCGAGGGTGAAGCCGGTTGACCAGATTATGGTCGTGATGTTTTCTGAAGCGAGGTCGAGGCTGGTCGGCGCGGCATCGAGGTTATCGAGCGCCAGGAATGGCGACGGTGCTGGTGCGTCGATTCCGGCATCGTGAATGTACGAGTCCACTCCGGCGATGAAGCGCCGCGCGAATTCGTCGGAGCGTGCGGCATTGTGAGGCAGGTCCTCCGCCAGCCGCAGTGTCCTGCCCTCACCATCGAGGTAGCGCCCCATCAGCCGTACGCCGGACTCGTGAAGAGTACGCAGGCTCAGATCGCGGTCGCGCCCGACGCCGGTCTGGATGGGCGGGCACGCCAGCCTGGTGTCGTAGCCGAGCTGCTCGACGGTCTCGTCGAAGAGACGCATGTCCATCCGCCACGCGATGTTGTCGCGGCCGCGATAGCGCCGCGGCATCCAGCCGCACGTGCCGGTGGCCAGCCACACCCGGCGGCCATTCTCCAGCAGATCCTCCGCAATCTGACAGCCGGACTGACCGGAACCGACGACCAGCACGCCGCCTTCCTCCAGCTCGCGCGGGTTGCGGTACTGGTCTGTGGTCAGTTGGAGGATGCCGGCGTCAAGCGCGTTGGCAGGCCGGCGATGGCGCTGGTACGCACCTGTCGCGACGATCACAGCCCGCGCGCTGAACGGACCCGCGGAACTCGTCAGCAGGTAGCTACCGCCGGGGGCCAGCTCCAGTGCGGTGACGTCGATGCCCTTCTCAACGGGCGCGCTGATCAGCGTGGCGTAGCGCGTGAAGCGTTCGACGATCTCATCGCGCCCCATGAAGGCGTCCGGGTCCGGACCGTCGTATGGGAAGCCGGGCAGCGTGAACGACCAGTTGGGAATGTTGAGCCTGAACGAGTCCCAGCGCTCGCTACGCCAGGTCTCGGCGACGCCGGCTCGATCGAGGACGACATGATCGATCCCTGACTGCGACAAGTAGTAGCTGCTGGCGAGTCCAGCCTGTCCGGCGCCAATGACCGCGACGTCAACCTTCCGCACCCCGCCATTCTGCCTGAAGCGGGTCGCATGCGGATTGGGCAGTTCAGCGGGCGTTGAGGCGCGTGGCGATGCGCGACACGAGCTCCCCGACGTTCGCGATCGACGCCATTTCCCCGACTCGCAGCCTGATGCCGAAGCTTCTCTCGATGGCCACGATGATCTGGATGTGGGCGAGCGAATCCCAGCCATCCACGTCGGCCGCGGTCGTCGACGGCTGCAGCGATACCGTGTCGAGATCGAGCGTGTCGCTGACGACCCCGTTGAGCCGCTCCAGGATCTCTGCGTCGGTCATGCCGCCGGTTCCGTATCGTGACGAACGGAGACGTGGGTGTCGATCGGGCAGGCGCGGGCGACGGACAGACGCCATCGTTCGACGCCATTCTCGACCGCCTCCTGAACGAAACCGAGCTTGCCGTAGTGATCCTTCACCATGGCGTTCCTGTCGGTCGGCCGGTAGAACCCGATCAGCTCCGTGATCCCCGCCCGCTCTGCCGTGCGCAGCAGGTCGTTGAACAGAAGCGCCTCGACACCGCGGCCTAGAACGCGACAGCTCATCAACCAGGCGTCGAGGAGCAGGCAGCGATTCTCGATGCGGCCGAAGAGGACGCTGATCAGTCCGTGGTCGCCGAACCTGTCGCGCAAACGCACGGCCCGCGTCACCATCGAGGCATCCCACGCCATCCGCTCCACATCCGCACGCAACAGCCGCGGCGTGGTCAGATTGAACTGGTTCGTCTTGTTGATGAGCTGAGTGACGCGCTCGAACGATTCCGGCAGAAACTGATCGACGCTCGCCACCATCTGCAGCGAGGCGAGGTAGCCGTCCAGATCTGTGGTGGCGGCGAGCGTTTCCTGTGACTGGCGGCGAGCCTGGTACGTTGCGGTCCGTCGCAGGTCCTCCTCCGACAAGGCTACTGTCTCGAAGTAGAACTGCCCGTCCAGAGCGCGCACGTACCCGGCTGGATCGTCGGGGAGACTGGCGACGGCCACTTCGGGAACAGCGCGTGCCACTTCCTCGCGCTCGGCGGGATTGTCGTCGATGAACACGAAGGCATCGAGGGGCAGGTTCAGCTCGGCGGACAGCGCGCGCAGGTTTTCCGATTTGGGACTCCAGTTGGCCTTGAACGCCGCGAAGTCGTCGAGGCGGAGGACCATCTCGGGGTGCTCGAGAAACGGCGAACGCGCGACCGTTTCGTCGTTCTTGCTGCATGCCGCGAGCAGGATCCCGCGATCCTTCAATTCGCGCAGGTACATCTGGAACGCCTTGAAGGATTCGCCCTCCGGGCTCCCCTCTCCCAGCTGAATCCCTGACAGTCCGTCGTCGCCAATGACGCCGCCCCACAGCGTGTTGTCCAGATCGACGGCAATGCACTTCCGTCCCCGGCCAACGAGGCTGCCGATCACGGCCGCCAGGTTCCGGCTGAAGAGCGGCACCGCATTGAACGACATGGGCTGCTTCGCGAGGTACCAATACCGCTCGTCGAACCAGTTCGCGACCCCGATCCGATTGGCCAGCGAGGCGACGTCGAGAATGTGGACGTATCGAGGCGCGCGCTCGCTCAGCGCCATGTTGAGTCGATTGACGAAGCTGATCGGATCGCCTGGCAGCCGTGCTCCGACGTTCCCGGCCGCGCGCCACGGCAGCGGGTGGAAGTTCGACAACACGATTTCCGACCCGGTGCGCGAGTGGAAGATTCCACACGGCTCGAGCAGTTTCTCGCACGTGGCGTCGACGCAGCGCTGGACCTCCGCTGGCGTCGCTGTCAACTCCGGGAGATCGGGCAGGTGCGGCGCCGCGTGTATGACCACCGTGACCTGCGGCTGGAACTGCGCCAGCACGCTGTGATGATCCAGGAGGCTCATGGAGACGTGGCCGTACGGCGCGGCCAGCATCGTTGGCCGCACGCCGCGGGCCATCAGTGCCCCCTTGAGGACCGGCAGGATGAAATCCACCGTTGCGCTGCCCATGACGCCGATGCGCAGCGGGACGAGACGATCGGCGAGCGCTGGATCGTCGGACAGCGTCTCGGCACGACGGCTGAGCCGAACGAGCGCGGAATAGACGTACGCGTCCGCCCATTCCCTCTGGAATGCCATCCAGGCCTGAAGGGCGTCGCCCGGCGCCGCCACGATCGAATTGCGCGGAGTCGTCATTCGACGCCTTGCAGCTCCGCTTCAGGGAGACCACGCATGTGCCGCACGCGCTCCGACACGGCGTGGGCAACTACCCGATGTCCCGCAGCGTTCCAATGCACGTCGTCGGGCAGGTAGACCGATTCGCCCGTGGCAACGGCAGACCTGAGCGGACCGGTCGAATCCAGGTAGGCGATTCCCCTGTCGCGACACCAGTCACCAAGAGCATCCGGAAGGTTGTTGTCCTTCCAGCTCAGGGCGTACGCCCCGGGCTCGGCGCGCAGGAACCCGCGGTAGACGCGGAGTTTTCGAGGAATGTAGACGACGAGCAACTCGGCCCCGCTCTGATGGACGGCGGCTTGCGCGCTGGATAGCGCCGCAGCGGCGGCATCCCACTGGCGCTGCTCCCAGGGACCCTCGTTCGCCTCGACGTAGATCGTCTGCGTGGTGCCATCCGCCCGAGTGAACTCCGCCGCGTGCAGACGGGCTGTCGGCGACACCGTGCGCCGCGTGCCGGTCGTCAGCCTGGCCAGCGCGATGATCGCATTCCGGGTGAACAGGCGATCCGGCATCGCCTGTGGCGCCGTCAATTCCCCGAGTCGGCTCCGCCGTCTCTCGTATTCATCGACGTCGCCCAGGTCGTTGCCGCCGAAGAAGAACCAGATCACCACGCTCGGCCGCAGCGGCAGGCCGTACCGTTTGAGCACGACGAGCTCCTGCTGCGGTCCATAGCTGCTCTGTCCCAGGTTGACGACGTCGACGCCGAGCACCCGCGCAATCTGCGCAGCTGCGGTCTCGCCGCGCGGCATCTCCGCCCCTTCCACGAAGGAGTCGCCAATCGCCACGATCTCAGCCCGGGTGTAGTCGCGATCGTTGCGAAATCCGTTGCCGTCGTACGCGACGTCAACCTGGTAGGCGGCTGGGTTCGGAATACCGAACTGCACCAGGTTGCCGAGGACGGTGCCCTGGTAGCGGGTGTGAGGTTTGTGAACGTGAAGGAGCTCCGGGTC
>DATLLQ010000244.1:0-4157 GCA_035537775.1 Vicinamibacterales bacterium
CTCGATCTCGCGCACGTAGGTCAGGTACTCGCCAAGCCGGGTCCGGTCCGGAGCCCCGAGGCCCGCTTCAAGCTGGCGGAGATCGTCGGCGACGAAATCGAGCAGACTGCGATCCACTTTGCGCCGCGCAGCGCGATCCGCGGCATCGCCCCCGCTGCCGATGGAAATCAACCCGCGCGTCGTCTTCGAGCGGCTGTTCGGCAGCGGCGTCGTCTCCGATGCCCAGTTCAGCGTGTTGATGTAGGCGCAGCTGTAGCCGGGGTCGCAGGCGCCAATCAGTCCGGTGAAGTCTTCAGTCGCCAGCTCCAGCGACGGGAACAGCGTGTCCTGGCCGATCTGGCGCGCGATGACCTGGTCGACGGAAATACCGTTGCGGAAATCGGGGCCGTCCGTCCGCTTCGCCGCGACGCCCGTGAGCCACGCCGACGCTGAGCACGCGTGGTTGTCGACAGCCGCGGCGCGGACGAGGTTGCTGACGACGACCAGATCGTTGCGGTACGCCTCGAGCGGCTTGAGGATCGGCGTGAACTCGAAACCCGTGCCCGTGGCCGCCGGCGTCCACTGATTCATGATGACGCCGTGGGGGATGTAGACGAAGCCGATCCGGCGAGCCGGAACAGCGGCGGTTCGCTGCATCGCGGTTGCAGCTGGGACCATGGCGTCGAGGAATGGAAGCGCCAAGGCAGTGCCCGCGCCTCGCAAGAACGTCCGTCGCGACAGTGCGCGCTTGCTTAGAAACATTCTTCGCTCCCACGTCTAACCACGAAGGACACGAAGAACACGAAGGACGACAGATCATGAGAAGAGATCACTTCGTGCTCTTCGTGATCTTCGTGGTTCATCTTTGTCCTGTCTGCCGCATCTGGAACGGTGCGCTGCGCACGATTCCAAGCACGAGCGCCGAGAACCTGTTGTCCTGACGTGCGGCGGAGCGGACGATGCCACGGACGGCGGGCATGTCGTAATGCTCGAGGCCCCGGCCGAGCGCATAGGTCAGGAGTTTCTCTGCCATCGTACCGACCACCACCTCGGGCTGGTTGACGAGCGCGGCGCGCAGTGAGACGACGCCGTTCACCTTCGTGCCATTGCCCAGGTCGCCGGACGCGTCGATTGTCGCACCGGCGTCCTCCGTACGCCACTTCCCGACGGCATCGAAGTTCTCCAGCGCCAGACCGAGCGGATCCATCACCCGATGGCACCCCGCGCAGGACGGACTGGCGCGGTGCCGCTCCATTCGTGCGCGGACGGATTGCGGCGCTCTCGGGTCGTCGTCTGGAAATCCGGGCACGTCGGCTGGAGGCGGGTTCGGCGGCGTGCCGATCAGGTTCTCGAGGATCCACTTGCCGCGCACGACCGGCGACGTGCGGTCGGCATGCGACGTCACCAGCAGGATGCCGCCCTTGCCCAGCAGCCCCTTTCGCGCCTCGTCTGTCAGCGTGACGCGCCGGAAGCGCGGGCCGTAGACGTGAGGGATGCCGTAGTGACGCGCCAGCCGCTCGTTGACGAAGGTGTAGTCGGCCGTGAGGAGGGCGAGGACGCTGCGATCCTCACGAATGACGCTCTCGACAAACAGCTCGAGCTCGCGCTCGAATCCCTGCCGCAGGTTGTCGTCGAAGTCGGGGAAGAGGTTCTTGTCCGGTGTCGTGGCGCGGATGTTCCGGACGTGCAGCCACTGGCCGGCGAAGTTCTGAACGAGCGCTGCCGAGCGCGGATCGGCAAGCATCCTGCGCACGTGACGCTCGAGCTCCTCGGGCCGGCGAAGCCTTCCCGCGGACGCGGCGTTCAGCAAGTCGTCGTCCGGGATGCTGCTCCAGAGAAAGAACGACAGCCGCGACGCCAGCTCGAAGTCGCTGATGCGATAGACCGTTAGGCCTTGCCCCGCCGAAGCCTTGGCGAAGGCGGGGTCTCGTTCGACGCGGAAGACGAACTTGGGACTGACGAGGATTGCCCTGAGCGCCAGCTCGATCCCGCGCTCGAAGCCGCCTTCCTTGCGGCCCTGCTCGTAGAAGCCAAGCGGGCCCGAGAGGTCCGCGTCGGTGACGTCGCGACGATACGCGCGCCGTGCGATCGTGCTGACGATCCTTTTCGCGCACGCACGTTCATCGTAGGTCGCCCCTTTAGGGGCGACATTCGGTCCACACACGAACACCCGCTGACGACTCGGCGTTTCGCTCGCCCGCTCCGGATTGAACGGCCCGGACACCGTCATGCTCTCGACGTGCGGGAAACCCAGATGGTCCGTCGCGATGAGCGTCGTCCGGAGAAACGGCTGCAGCCTGTTGCCGCCGAAGACCGGAGGGCGCCGCAGGAACGCTGCGCCGACCGCGCGCTGGCCCGCCTTCGCCTTGACCCTCACCTGGAGCCGCGCCTCGATCTCGTTGGCCACTTCGGTCGCGTTCAGCCCGGATCTCACGTACTGGTCCGGTCCGCCGACTGGCGCCAGCAGAACGCGTTCGCCGTCGAGCGTGATCTCGAACTGATGCTCGTATTCCAGGCCTCGTACGGAGGCCAGGTTGGTCTGCAGCAGCTTGACCTTGATGACGTACTCGCCGTCGAGCGGGAACGTATGGGTCGCCAGCAGGCCTCCGCGCGTGCCTGGCGAGAGCTCGTCGTTCTGTTCGCTCTGCGAGGCGTCGCCGCGGATGCGATAGGTCTCAGAACCCGGTACGAGCGCGGGACTGGCCACGGCCAGCTCGCTGATGCGAGCGGCCGCTCCGAGGTAGCGTTCGAGCAGGGCAGGGGACACGCCGAGCAAGTCCGCGTTGTTGTCGAAGCCGTCGGCGGAATCGTCAGGCGGGAGCAGCGACGACGTGTCTACTTCGAGCGCGAGCAGATCGCGGATCGCGTTGGCGTACTCGGCGCGGTTCATCCGATGCACGGCGGGGCGGCCCGGGTTCGGTCGTGCCGCAGCCTCGCGATCGAGTGTGGCTTCGAGACGTTCGAGGAGCGAGTGCGTCGTCGCCGCATCCGGTCGTGGCATGCCGGCGGGTGGCATGCTGCCGGTCCGCAGCCGGCGCACGACCCGCTCCCACATCTCCGGGTGCGCGGCCACCTGTGCCAGGTCCAGGCCTTCGAGGATCACGCCCGTTGCCGTCGCCTCGGTCTTCATCCGATTGTTGTGACAGCCGGCGCAGTACTGCTTGATCGTCGCGTTCAGATCGGGCTGTGCGGAGGCTCGGGCGGGTTGGGTCTGCGGCGACGCGGCTTGCTGAACGCCGGCGGTGGCACACATCCAGAGGGCGGCGGCGCCGAAGACGGCTCGTCGTCGAAGGAAAGACATGCGCGGCCCGGACATTGTACGGCCCAACCGGGCTCACTGTCGCGGCGTCAAAACGGTGTCATGAATGCACGGAACGTTGCCTTATGGGTGGCACTCAGCGTGACGCTTGCGCAAGCGGGATGGGCGCAAACGGCAAATGAGAGCCTGAGATTTGAGGTGGCGTCGATCAAGCCGCGCGTCGACATCGCCCAGCGAGCAGGGGTCGAGGAAACCCCCAACCTCGTCAGGCTGGAGAACCTGCCGCTGAGCGGGATCATCGGGAGCGCGTACGGCGTGCCGGACTTTCAGCTCATTGCGCCGGACTGGACGACCCGGACTCGATTCGACATCGAGGCGCGGCCGCCGGCTGGATACACGAGCGCGCAGCGGCAACCGATGCTTCGCAACCTCCTTGCCGATCGATTCAAGCTGCAGGTCCATCGCGAGAAGAGAGCCGTCACCGGCTATGCGCTGCGAGTCGCAGCGGGCGGACACAAGCTGCCGATAGCGAAAGGAGAGCGCGGCTTCTTCACGGCCCGTCCCGGTTTGATCAGTGGGACGAACCGAACTGTCACGGAACTCCTGAATCCCCTGACGTCGATGGTGAGTGGTCCCGTCGTCGATGAGACCGGGTTGACCGGTGGTTACGACCTCAAGCTCGAATGGACGCCTGATACGGCCACTGCGGCGGCGGCATCGGAGATCTCCATCTTCACCGCCCTGCGGGAGCAGATGGGGCTTCGTCTGGAACCGGCGAAGGTCACCATCGAGGTCGTCGTGGTGGACCGCATCGAGCGAACGCCCACCGAGAACTGACCGTCACGGGTCCTGCTATCCTGATCGACAGATATGCCCGCCGTGCGGACCGCGTCAGTCGCTGCTTTGTGCCTGCTGCTGT
>DATLLQ010000245.1:0-7281 GCA_035537775.1 Vicinamibacterales bacterium
GCAGGCGCGTGCGACGGCGGAAACGCCGCGGGCAAACGACTGGAGCTGGATGTCGAACCTGGTGCTCGACCATCGCGCGCGCAACGTGAACGATCTCCTGACGATTCGGGTCATCGAGAGTATCAGCGCGAGCGGGTCCGCAGATGCGGCGACCTCGAAGTCCAGTTCAGCGGCCCTGGGGATTACGTCGCTCTTTGGCATCGAGAAGAAGCTGCCGGACTTCATCGACCCGACGTCGCTCGTCGCCGGGGCTGCCGAGACCGATTTCAAGGGCAGCGGCGCGACGACCCGCACCGGTGAATTGACGGCGATGATGACGGCGCGCGTCGCGGACGTGCTCCCCAACGGCGACCTGGTCGTCGAAGGCGTCCGCGAGATCGACATCAACGGCGACCGGCAGATCGTCGTCCTGACCGGCGTAGTCCGTACGTATGACATCAACCCGAAGAACGTCGTTCTGTCGACGTCGATCGGCCAGCTGCGGATTCGCTACTTCGGCCGAGGCCTGACGCAGGACAACCTGAAGCCAGGCTGGCTGATCCGCGCCCTCAACAAGGTGTTCTGATGACGAATCGACGAATCGGCCTCGCGCTCGTCCTGCTGCTGGGGGCCCACACGGTGGACGCCCAGTCGGCGTCCGGCGTTCGACTGAAGGACGTTGCCCGCCTGCAGGGGATCGCCTCCATGCCGGCGATCGGCTACGGGCTCGTGGTCGGCCTCAACAAAACTGGCGACAAGCGGCAGACGATCTTCTCCGCGCAGACGCTGGCAAACATGCTCGAGCAGTTCGGTGTGAACGCTCCCGCCGGACAGATCAAGGTCGAGAACGTCGCGGCGGTGCTCGTCACCGTGGAGCTGCCGCCCTTTGCGCGCTCCGGGACGAGACTCGACGTCACCGTCGCGTCGGTTGGCGATGCCAGAAGCCTGCAGGGTGGCATCCTGCTGCCGACTGCGCTGCGCGGCCCGGACGGTCAGGTCCGTGCGATGGCGCAGGGCCCGCTGTCCCTTGGCGGCTTCGGCGGCGGCAGCGGCGGCAACAACGTCCAGGTGAACCATCTCACGGCGGGACGCGTGCCGTCCGGTGCGCTCGTGCACCTGGACTCGGGCACGAGCCTTCCGAAGGCAGCCACGATCGAGCTGTCGCTCGACAGTCCGGACTTCAGCACGGCGGAGCACGTTGCCGAGTCCATCAACCGCGAGCTGGGGAACGACTTCGCCCGCGCGACCGACGCAGCCACCATCTCCGTGCGCGTGCCGGCGCAGTATCAGGGCGCAGTGGCGCCGCTCCTCGCCCGGCTGGAGCCGCTCTCGGTCGACATCGACGCCGTGGCTCGCGTCGTCATCAACGAACGCACTGGAACCGTTGTCGTCGGCGGCGCCGTGCGTCTGGGTCCGGCCGCTGTGGCGCACGGAAATCTCTCAGTTCGTATCGAGACGCGCCTCAGCGCTTCGCAGCCGGAGCCGTTCTCACGGGGTGTGACGACAGTGCTGCCTCAGGAGCGTGTTGACGTCGAGGAAGGGCGCAACCAGCTCATGGTGCTCGAACAGGGCACGACGCTCGAATCCGTCGTGCAGGGATTGAACGCACTTGGCGCCAGCCCGCGCGACATCATCGCCATCATGCAGGCGCTCAAGGCCGCCGGCGCGCTGCGGGCGGAACTGGTCATCCTGTGATGACGAACGCGCTGACGGGCTCCGTCGACTCGACGCTCAAGAAGCTGGCGGAAGCCACGGGCGATCAGACTGTCGATCGCGAAGCCGTCCGCCGCCTTGCGCAGGAGTTCGAATCGCTGCTGATGACGCAGATGATTCGCGAGATGCGCCGGTCGATGCTCGACGACGACGAGGAGATGGAAGGCCTTGGGGCGTCGACGTTCAACGATACGAGCGACGTTGAATTTGCCCGCGCTCTCAGCGCAGCCGGGGGGGTCGGGCTCGCCGACGCGATGCTGTCGGTGTTCGAGCGGCAGATTGCGCAGCCAGCGGCGTCCACGCGACCGGAGTATCACCCAGCGGCCGCAACGGCCGCGGCCGTTCATCCGATCGACCCGCGTCCGGCGATCGTGCCGCCTGCAGTGAACAGCACGTTTGGGTGGCGGAACGATCCGCTGACCGGCCGTCCACGGTTCCACAACGGCATCGACATCGCCGCGGCCTATGGCGCCAATGTCGAGGCCGCCGGGACGGGACGCGTCGCGTTTGCCGGCGTTCAGGGCGGTTACGGCGAGACGATTGTGATCGACCACGGCGGCGGCCGGCAGACGCGCTATGCGCACCTCTCGGAGCGCCTGGTTCAGGCGGGAGACAGCGTCCAGGCCGGGCAAATCGTTGGCCGTGCGGGCAGTTCTGGCCGCAGCACGGGGCCACATCTGCACTTCGAGCTTCTGCTGAACGGCACGCCAGTTGACCCCCGGTCGGCCCTGGCGGGCGGTGGCATTGGGGCCCCGGGAGGCCCTAAAGCTTTGGCGCAAGGTGTCGATTAATGGAGGGACCAGGTCTATTAGGGGCCGGTGAGGAGCTGTCATGAAGATCGGAACCGACAATTCGGATGGACGCACGGGCGGGCTGGATCCGCTCAACGGCGTTACCCGTCAGCAGGCTCCCGCCACTCGTCCGGCCCAGGTGCCGGAGGGCGACCACCTGACGCTGTCGTCCGCCGCGCGTGTTCTTCAGGCTGCCCAGGGGTCGGTTGACGCGGGCGTTCCGATTCGCCAGGACGTCGTCGATCGCCTGCGTGCCTTGCTCGCGGACGGCCAGTTCGGTGGCGACGCGGCCAGTCTTGCCGACGCGATCATCGACAACTGGATCGAGACGAGTGGTTCTGCCGTCGAGTAAATGGCGATACACCCGGATCCCCTGATCGAGAAAGTTGAGCGCCTGTGTGAGACGCTCGAGCGCATCGGCGATGCGCTCGTCTCGGTTGACGCCGACGCACTTCTCGAGACGGAGGAGACGCTGGCACGGCTGCTGGCGACGTTCGACGCCGAGTCCTCGCGAGTGGCCGACAGCGCCGCGCTGAAGGAGCGAGTCCTTCGAGCCCGCGCGGCGCTGCTGCGATGCCGGCGACTCGGGTCCTGTTTTACGAGTGTGGCAGGAGCACGGCTGAGAACACGGAGCGGGATGATGCTCTACGGGCCGGCAGGCGGCTTCGTCGAGCACAGTGTGTCAGGCGCGTCAGTGAAGGTGGCGACGTAAATGAGCGATCTGTTCCGCATGCTGCGGTCCGCCGCGCACTCGCTCGAGACACAGCGGTACGCCCTCGACGTCACGGGGCAGAACATCGCGAACGTGAACACGCAGGGATACGTACGGCGCACGGTCGATTTTGCCGAGATCCCGCCGCAGGATCCGTGGAGCGCCGGCGGTGGCGTCGACATCGCCGCCGTTCAGGCCGCGCGTGCGCCGCTCATCGAGGGCCGTCTCCGCTACGAGCAGGTGCTCAGCGCACACGATTCGGCGATCGCCGATCATCTCGAAGTGATCCTGGGAGGCCTGGGTCAGCCCGGTGCGTCGCTTGACGCGGCCCTCACGCGCTTCTATACGACCTACGGCGCGCTGGCTTCCAGTCCGACTTCAGCCACCGCACGCCAGCAGGTGCTGGTAGAGGCGCAGGCGCTTGCCACGACCTTCAGTGACATCTCCACGCAGCTGCAGAACGCCCGCGGCGCGGCCGACCGGGAAATTCGCAACACGCTGGGCGAGATCAACGCGCTCGCCGCGGAGCTGGCGGAGCTGAATGCCGGGATTACCAGTTCGGCGCCGGCCAACGTGGAAGCGCTGCGCGACCGCCAGGCGGTCGTGCTCTCCAGCCTGAGCGCACTGGCCGACATCGACGTCATTCACCGTGCTGACGGGGCTCTGGATGTGGCCATCGGCAACGGACGAGCGCTCGTGGTCGGAGACCGCCACTACGACCTGACGGCGTCGGGAACGCCGCCGCTCGGGTTTGCGACCATCCTTACCAACGGCGCCGACGTCACGACGGATATCACGTCGGAGATGACCGGCGGGCGCATCGGGGCGCTGCTTCAGATTCGCGACACGACAGTGCCCTCGTATCAGCAGCAGCTCGACCAGCTCGCGCATGGAATCGTGACCGACATCAACACGCTGACCACGAGCGGTTTCGACCTCGACGGTAACGCCGGCCTGGCGCTGTTCAATCCGCTCGCGGGAGTTCCCGGCGCGGCCGCGGGCATCACGGTAAACGCCGCCGTTGCCGGCAACGTTCGTCGTGTCGTCGCGGCAGGCACGCCGGCCTCTGGCAACAACGACGTCGCCCGTGCGATCGCGGCACTTCAGGATTCCAATGTCAGCGGCGGTTCGGCTCGTCCCGTTGACGCCTGGGGCGCCCTGGTCTCCCGGATCGCGACCGATGCGCGAGGGGCGAAGGACGCTGCGGCGGTTCACGACGATGTAGTCCAGCAGCTGCGGACGCTCCGCGATCAGATTTCCGGTGTGTCCATCGACGAAGAGGCGGCGATGCTGATGAGGTTCCAGCGCTCATACGAAGCGAACGCCCGCTTCTTCCAGGTCGCCGATCGCGCGCTGGAACAATTGATGAATCTGGTGAGCTGATGCGCGTTGCCTTTAATGCTGCCTTCGAGGACGGCGTCCGCAACATCAACAATGCGTCTGCGGCTCTGGCTGAGGCGCAGCGCCAGCTCTCATCCGGGCGGCGGATTGACAGTCCGTCCGACGACCCGCTCGGCACGATGACGGCGATTTCAGAGCACGCGTCGCTCAGCCGCGTCGATGCCTACTCGAGCGCTGCCGGCGATGCGTACTCACGTCTCGCCCTGGCCGACACCATCATGTCGGACATCGTCACGCAGCTGACGGCGGCGCAGTCGAGCGCGCTCTCCGCGCGCGGATCGAATATCACGACGGCTCAACGCCAGGCGGTGGCGAACGAGATTCTGGCGATCCGCGACGCGATTTTCAGCGACGTCAACACCCAGCTGCAGGGCGCCTACCTGTTCAGCGGCTCCAACGTCCTCGCCGCGCCGTACACGCGCGTGGGTCAGGGCTTTTCCGGCTACCAGGGCGACGCCACCGCGGCGCGGATCGACGTCAGCAACGGACGCGACGTGGCCGCGACGTTCGACGGCCAGGCAATTCTGCAGGGCTCCGATCCGCAGCACATCCTCGATGCGCTGACTGACCTCGCCGCGTCAATCCTCGCCGCCGATCCCGTGGGCACGCAAAACGGCGTGGACGCGATCACACGCGCCTTCGATCGCGCGACGCTCGCCCAGTCCCGGATTGGAAACGATCTCCGTTCGCTGGACGACGTCCGGATGCAGCTGGTGTCGGTCCGGCAGACCGCCGTGTCACGCCTGTCGAAGGTCGAAGACGCCGATCTGGCGGAAGCCAGCGCGCGCCTTGCCCAGTCGGAGACCGCATACCGCGCGGCGCTGTCCGCCGTCGCCAACACCCTCAAGCTGTCACTGCTCGACTTCCTGAAGTAATGGCACGCCCGGCCGTCGTCCGCCAGATCGTGTGTCACGACTGGCGCGCTGTGAGCGACGCCGACATGAATCGCCTGTACGCCGTAGAGCAACGGCGCTGGGAGCACCAGCTCGATTGGGATCTCGGCAGCGCATGGACCGAGCTCGAACGCGGACGCCAGCTTGGGACGGTCTCCGGCCTTGTGGCCATCGACCGGGACGGGAGGATCGGCGGCTGGACCTATTACCTTGTCCACGAAGGTGCCCTCCAGATCGGCGGCCTGGTGGCCGAATCCGAAGCCGTCACGTCCGCATTGCTTGCCGACGTGCTTGCCGACCCTGACACGCACATCGCTGAACGGGTCACTGTCTTCGCGTTCACCGACGCGCCAGGGCTCGTCGGCGAACTTCGCGCTCGTGGTCTCGCCGTCGATCGCTACTGGTACCTGCGCCGCAATGGGCTGGACGTCGAGCCGATGGGCACTGGCATACGCATCTGGAGCCCTGACGACATGAATCCCGCGGCCGCGCTCCTGGGACGCGCCTTCGAGCCGTCGGATGCCTCGCGCCCGTTTGCTCCCGATGGGACGCCGGAGCAGTGGCGGCACTATGTGCGCCAACTGGTTGAAGGCAACGGTTGCGGGCAGTTTCTGCCGTCCGCGAGCTTCGTAGCCGGTGACGGGCCGGGCCGGCTGGCAGCGGCCGCATTGGTGACGCGAATCGGGCCGACAACCGCCCACCTCGCACAGCTCGCCGTTGCTCCACACAGCCGGAGGCGAGGCCTGGGTGCCTCGCTCGTGAACGCCGCGTTCGCCGGCGCGGCGCGCCTTGGATGCACGCGGATGACCCTGCTTGTTGGGGGCCGCAATCAGGCGGCACGGGCACTCTACGAGAGCATCCGCTTCGAACCGGTGGCGACCTTCGTCGCCGCCGGCGGTGCTTATCCCCGCCGATCGACGAGCGTTGCGCCGGGCGCCGTCATCATGACGCGTCGATAAGCCGCGAGCGTCGTTTCACCCTGTTCCATCGCGCGCGCGAGATCACGCCGCGCCAGTTCTGCCTTTGCCAGCGCGTCGAGCGACGAGGAATCGGTGCGGAGAATGCCGCTGGCCAGCGCAATCGCCATCTTGTGAAGCTCGACGGCTTCCGGATATCCGGGCAGCCGTCGCGCGACCTCTTTCGCGTCGCTCAGTGTCTTGCGGACCGGTCGAAGCTGCTGCTCCACCGCGACGAGCGCTGACATCAGGCGGTCGCGTTCGTCGGCCGCGCGGCTCAGCGCCTCGACGTCGCGCGAGGATGAGGCCGCGTGCTGCCGGTCGGCGATCACCTCGAGCTGCCGCAGAATGGCGATTTCGGCCTCGAGCCCCTGCCGGTACTCCTCGATCAGCTGTGTCAGCTCCTGCGCTGTCACGGCCGCCGCTCCTGCGTGCTGATTTCACACCAGGCATCGCGCAGGTTTTTCAGCACCTTCTCAACGTCGTGCAGCGACGTCGAGCTCGTGTGCATCGATGCCTCGATCAGGCCCGCCGTGGCGTACGAGTACAGCGAGTCGAGCGACGCGGCGATCTCGCCGCCGTCCTTGAGGTTGAGCGTGCTCTGCAGCTCGGAGACGATGGCCATCGCGCGGCTGACCGCGTCGCGCCGCGCGGGCAGGTCGTTGCGCTCGATCGCGGCGCGTGCCTCGGCAATCCGAAACAACGCCGTGTCATACAGGATGACGATGAGCTCGAGCGGTGTCCGGGTTTCGATGTGCAGCCGGCGGTAAGCGTCGGCGCCCGCGTGCGCTGGCAGCATGACCTTACAGTCCGTTCGAGATCAGGTTCTGGCTGAA
>DATLLQ010000246.1:0-5480 GCA_035537775.1 Vicinamibacterales bacterium
CACGCATCGAATCGAGGCGCGGCTCGAATCGTTCAATCTGATGAACTGGACTCGCTACAACAATCCGGCGGTCAACTTCAGCGCCCTGAACACGTTCGGCCGGATCACGAGCGCGCAGGATCCGCGGATCATGCAGTTCGCGCTGAAGTACGCGTTCTGACGGAGATGGCGTGGGCGCACCCGGCTGACGCCGGACTCCACGCCATCAATCAGTGATAATCACGGGCAGGGAGACGCTGATGAGCGGACGTGCGCGTGTCGTCGGGGCTGGAGTGCTGGCGCTGGTTGTCGCGGGATTGGGTGTCGTCGTGCCTGCCGAAGGTCAGCGCGGTGGTGCGGGCGGCGAGGTTATCGTGCCGGGACAGGGGAACGGTCCCGCTGCACCCGGCGCAGCTCGTGGACGCGGGCGAGGCGCCGCCCCAACCTCGACGACGCCGCCGGCCGGCGTCACACCGCTGCCGCGCGACCTGTTCACGACGAAGAACTTCTACCTCGATCGGCAGTCCTGGACCGACAAACGCTACGCGCGCTGCAACACGCCGCGGCAGCTCACCGACATGTGGGCGCGCGAGAACCGGCCGTCGCATTGGGGCAACTGCAACCTTGACTATCCGGTCGAAAAGATCGTCAGCCCGTACCCATACAAGACGGCGGAGGAGCACTACAACGCGCTGATGGCGGAGGCAAAGAAGGCCGGCGGGCCGACCGTGCACACCCGGCAGACGTTGCCGGACTGGGACGGTTACTACCAGCGCGGAGGCCGTGAGGACCAGTGGATCTGGGGGCGTAACGTGCAGGCGGCGACCGTCATCTCGCTGCTGACGCCCGAGTACCAGAAGCGCATGGTCCAGATGAATTATCACGAGGCCGTCAGCAATGCGCCGCAGTGGATGGCGTCGTTCTGCTATCCCGAAGGGTTCATGCGCTGGTGGGCCGAAGCGTCACACGGCGGTCCCATCGAAGTCATGATGAACCCGAACCAGGTGCAGTTCCTGACCGGGATTGCCGACAACCTGCTGCGCCGCGTGCTCATTGGCCGTCAGCACGTGCAGAAGGTCCCGCAGTGGTTCGGTGAGACCGTCGGGTTCTGGAGCGGCAACACGCTCGTGGCCTGGACGAAAAACGTCCAGGGCTGGACGCTCTCGCATTCGATGTTCGAGTTCAGCAACCAGATGCAGGTGATCGAGACCTTCACGCCGGCGGCGGACGGACGGACGATCACGGTCGAGGCGACCTTCTACGATCCCGACGCGTTCGTGCGGCCTGTGCGCGCGGTGACGCCGTGGCAGCGCACGCTGCCGCTGAACGACGCGAATCAGCGGTTCACGTTCGTCGAATGCCGCGTCCAGAGCACGATCGTCAACGGGTCCGACGGGCGTCCGACGCAGCTGTCGTTCGTCGACCCGGGGTTCATCGACTATTTCGGCCGCCCGTGGGCGCAGAACTGGGAAGAGCACTTCGAGAAGGGCTGGCAGAAACCCAATCCGTAGCTTCCGCCCTTCAGGGCGCTTTCGTAGTGTCCGCCTTTAGGCGGACCTGGACAGCCTTCAGGCGGACCTGGACAGCAGCGCGACGAAATCCGCCCACGACATGTTGCTCTGATCCTTGGGCGAGAGCACCGGGTCCGAGATCGGCCACGAGATGGCCAGCGTCGGATCGTTGTACGCGATCCCCACCTCATCGTCGCGGTCGTAGAACGCCGTGCATTTGTAGTGCACGAGCGCGAGGTCGCTGATCACGCAGAAGCCGTGTGCGCACCCCGGCGTCACGTAGAGCTGCCGGTAGTTGCTGTCCGAGAGCGTGACGCCGACCCACTTTCCGAATGTCGGCGAGTCGGGCCGCACATCGACGGCGACGTCCCAGATTTCACCACGGACCACCCGGACCAGCTTGCCCTGCGGGCGGCGCAGCTGCAGATGCAGTCCGCGCAGCACGCGCTGTCGCGACAGCGATTCGTTGTCCTGAACGAACTCCACCGGCAGGCCGGCGTCGGCGTACTCGCGGGCGTGAAACGTCTCGAGAAAATGCCCGCGTGCGTCAGCATGCACGGCAGGCTCGACGATCGTCACGCCGTCGATTGCTGTCGGAATCACACGCATCGAGTGGCCTGCCTCACCCGCCGTCTTCCTCCAGAACCTGCAGCAGGTATTGCCCGTACGAGCTCGTTTCCATCGCCCGCGCCAGCCGCTGGAGATCGCCGGCGGTGATGTAATTCATGTGGTAAGCGATTTCCTCGAGGCACGCGACCATCAGCCCCTGCCGCTCCTGGATTGCCTGGATGAAGCTCGACGCCTGCGTCAGCGATGTGTGCGTACCGGTGTCCAGCCAGGCGATGCCGCGCGCCAGCTGTTCCACATGCAGGGCACCGCGTTCGAGATACACGCGATTGACGTCGGTGATCTCGAGCTCGCCGCGCGCCGAGGGCTTGAGCGACGCAGCGATGTCGAGCACCTGGTTGTCGTAGAAATACAGGCCGGTCACGGCAAACGGCGACTTTGGAACGAGTGGCTTTTCTTCGATGCCGATGGCCTTGCCGGCCGGGTCGAACTCCACGACGCCGTACCGTTCCGGATCGCGGACCCGATAGGCGAACACGGTGGCGCCGGAGGTGCGTGCCGCCGCCGACCGCAGGTAATCGGACAGGTGCGCGCCGTAGAAAATATTGTCGCCGAGTGCGAGCGCGGCGCGATCGCTGCCGACGAAGTCGCGGCCGATGATGAACGCCTGCGCCAGCCCCTGCGGCTCCGGCTGGACGGCGTATTCGATGGACAGGCCCAGGCTGGCGCCGTCGCCGAGAAGACGCTTGAACAGATCCTGCTCGTGCGGCGTCGTAATGACCAGCACATCCCGGATTCCGGCAAGCATCAGCGTCGACAGCGGGTAATACACCATCGGCTTGTCGAAGACCGGCAGCAGCTGTTTGCTGATGCCTCGCGTGACCGGATAGAGTCGCGACCCCGACCCGCCGGCCAGGATGATGCCTTTCAACCGTTGTGCTGCCGTCATGAAGAGGGAAGGGGCCGGCGCTATGCCTTGACCGTTCCGAGGCCGAGACGCTGCCGGTTGTAGCCCAGTCTGGACGACTCGAACCAGTCACGGTGCGTGATGTACCAGCTGACGGTGTCGCGCAGTCCACTGTGAAACGAATAGCGCGGCTTCCACCCCAGCTCGCGCTGCAGCTTCGAGCCATCGACGGCGTAGCGGCGATCGTGGCCCGGACGGTCGGCGACGAACCGCTTCAGGTCCCGATACTGCGTCACGCCGGCGCCCGTCATGGCCGGGTTTTCGGCTGGCGGGGCAAGCTCCTGCAGCAGATCGCAGATGGTGTCGACGATGGTGAGATTGGTCTGTTCGTTCGACGCGCCAACGTTGTACTGCTCGCCGGGATTCCCGCGCTGCAGCACCGTCATCAACCCGCTGCAGTGATCGCCCACATGGAGCCAGTCGCGCACGTTGCCGCCGTCTCCGTAAATGGGCAGCTCCCGCGCGTCGAGGGCGTTGAGAATCGTCAGCGGGATGAGTTTTTCGGCATGCTGGAACGGCCCGTAGTTGTTCGAGCAGTTCGTGATGAGCGCCGGCACGCCATAGGTGCGGAAGTACGCGCGGACCAGATGATCAGCGCCCGCCTTGCTCGCCGAATACGGTGAGCTTGGCGAGTACGGAGTCTCCTCGGTGAACAGCCCGTCCGCGCCCAGCGTTCCATACACTTCGTCAGTGGACACGTGCAGGAAGCGGAACTGCGTGCGCGCGGGTTCCGTCAGCGTCGCGAGAAAGCGGCGGGCGACTTCGAGAAGGACGAAGGTGCCACAGATATTGGTGTCGATAAAAGCTCGCGGCGAGTCGATCGACCGGTCGACATGGGTCTCGGCCGCGAGGTTCAGAACGGCATGCGGCCGGTATTCGGCCACCGTCCGCGACATCGCGCGGTCGTCGGCAATGTCCGCCTGGACGAATGTGACACGCGGATTCCCGCGCCACCCGTCAACGCTGGCCTGATTGGCCGCGTAAGTCATTTTGTCGACGACGACGACCGTGTCGGACGTGTGCTGGAGGGCGTGGTTGACGAGATTCGTGCCGATGAACCCCGCGCCGCCCGTTATCAGAATGGTGTCCCGGCTCACTTCCTGAAGTATACGCAGATCCGCTCTTTCTAGCCGTTGCGCGGCCGGCCCGATTGCGGTGATGATCAGACCGACCGGGGGCGCACTCATGAAAACAGCATTCGTTGCCGCATCGCTCGCCTTGCTCGCCGCGCCGGCGCTCGCACACCATTCGTTTGCCATGTACGACATGACGCAGACGAAGACCGCGACCGGCAAGCTGATTCGATTCGTGCCGGGAGCAAACCATGCCCAGTTGTATTTCGAAATGCTCGAGGCCGACGGCAAGCCGATCACAAAGGACGGGAAGCCGGTGATCATGGGCGTCGAGACCGGGTCGGCCGCGCAGCTCGCGCGGCAGGGCGTGACGGTTGATGCCTTCCCGGTCGGCACCATCATCGGCCTGGCCTATCACCCGCAGCGTGATGGCAAGCCACAAGGGGCGCTCGCAGGAGAGCTGATCAAGTGCGGGACGGCGCTGCCGAAGGGCGGCTGCACCAAGGCCACGGGGCAGTTGTTCCTGACTGGATCTTCGCAGTAGAAGTCGGTGCGAGCACGGTGCCCGGTCGGTGCGATCGGGCTGATGCTGGTCGGTGCAATAGGAATTCCTGCGCTGTTCGCTGCCCTCACGTCCGGCAATTTCTGCGTACATTTCCGCTAACCCATTGAACAGAACGCGGCATACGCGCTGCTACATCCGGGTTCGTGCGTCACACGCGTGCGTCCGAGCGTTTGCTGGTCTGGCAGTTATCCGATCAGTTGCGGTCGGACGTGCGGAAGCTGACGAGAGGTGAAGGGCTCGACTGCGACTACAAACTTCGAGGGCACATCGAGGACGCAGCAGGAGAGGTCGTTCACAATATCGAGAAGGCGCTCGCAACCGATCACGACGGTGAGTTCGCGCGCTACGTGCGGATTGCGCGTACGGCTGTCAGCGATCTGCAGACGGGACTGCGAATCGCGCTGATGAAAAAACGCGTCTCTCAGCGAGACCTTGGCGAAGCGCAAGAGCTTTGCGCGCGACTATACCCGGCACTCGCATCGCTGCTGGTGCAGAGCGCGTCGTACCACGAGCGGCCTATTGCACGGACCTGAAGCCTGCTTGCACCGACCGGCGAAGCCTGCTCGCACCGACCCGGCGCAGTCTCCTTGCACCGACCGGGAACATGACTCGCACCGACCGGGAACAACGCTCGCACCGACCGGGAACGCCTGCTCGCACCGACCCGGCGCAGCCTCCTCGCACCGACCGCGTCAGTCCGCCTTCACGCTGTCTCCAACCACGCGGGTCAGCACGAAGAGCGTCAAGGCGGAGATGACGGCAGGAACCGCCGCAGCCCAGAACAGCTGCTGTGAAGTCCATTTGGCGCCGATCATGAC
>DATLLQ010000247.1:0-6438 GCA_035537775.1 Vicinamibacterales bacterium
ACGTTGGTGAGGAATCCGGTCAGGAAGTCCTCGATGGGTCCAGGCCTGCCGTTGTTCATCGGGAAGAACACGACCTTGTAGCCGGAGGCGACCGATCGGTTCCAGGATCCGTGCAGCGCCACGAACGCGCCGTTGCGATAGCGCTGCGGGAACTGGTTGCCGGTATAGAAGGTGATCCCGAGAGCCGCAGCGTGTGCCGGCAGCAGAACGTCCGGAACGAGCGCCTTGTTCACGAGGTCGGGGAACGCACCGACGTAGCGCGGATCGTAGTTCTTGCCGATGTACGAATACGGCCAGCCGTAGAATCCGCCTTCCTTCACTGACGTCGCGTAGTCGGGAACGAGATCGTCGCCGTAGTTGTCGCGCTCGTTCATTGCGGTCCAGATGATGTCGGTACCGGGCTGCAGCGCGAGGCCGACCGGGTTGCGGATGCCGGAGGCATAGACGCGGAAGCCGCTGCCATCCGGATTGAACTCGAGGATCGCGGCACGGCGGCAATCCTCGCCGGCGTCGTTGTTCGAGTTCGATCCGACCGCGATGTACATCTTCGTCCCCTTGCGGTTGAAGAGCACGTTGCGCGTCGAGTGCCCGCCCGCCGGCAGGTTCATCAGCTTCTCTGGCTCGCCCTGCGCCTTGAGATCCCCGTTCGAGTACTTGTAGCGAACGAGTGAAGCTGTGTTGCCGACGTAGAGGTATCCGTCGTTGAACGCGATGCCAAACGGCGCGCTGATCTCACCGGGCCCCTTCTGGACGAACTCAGGCGGAGGCGTACAGGCCGGCGCCTTGTCGCCGAGCACCACTGGACCGCCGCGACCGCCGCCGGGCGCTCCCTGTGGCGGCGGACCAGCAGCTCGCTGACCTCCACCTGGCGCACCACCTCCAACCGGAGCACCGGCCGCCGGAGCCTGCGGTGCACCCCCCGGTGCTCCACCTGGTGCTCCACCCTGGCGCTGCGGCGCTCCAGCTGCTGGAGCGGCTGCGGGCGCGGCGACCGGGGCAGCCGCTGGCGCGGGCGGCGTATTCGGATTCGTCAACGGGCCCGGGCAACCGGCAGGGACGGCGATCGCCGGCGCGGGCGCACCGCCACGGCCACCACGGCCCGCCCCTGGCGCGGGACCAGCAGCAAACACGCTGCAAGCCTCGAAGGTCCCATCGTTGTTCGCGTCACGCAGGACGACGATGGTGTTTGCGGCGGGAGAACTGACGAACAGATCTCCGTTCGGCGCATAGGCCATCATGCGGGGCGCCAGCAACTCCGCGTACGACGTCACCGTGAAGCCGGCCGGCACGGTAGGCACGACGCCATCCGGTTTGGGCACATTGCGGCCGGCATTGGGCGTTCCGGTTCCTGGCGCCGGCAACGCGTTGGCGCGCGGCTGCGGAACGGTCGAGTTCTGCTGCGCCACGACGAGAGCGCCCGCCGAAGCTATCGTCACCAGAGATAAGAGGACCACTCGTTTCATTGCGACTCCTTAAAGACAGGCAATCCTACAACTCCCAACTGCCAACTCCCAACTCCCAACCGCTCCACCCCGCCGGCTGGGGCTATCCTTACCTTGTCAAGGCGGATGTGAGACGAACTCTTCTCACGGCAACGTTTCTCGTTGGCTGTCTGTGCAGCGCCTTCACCGCAGCCCGTGAACCCCAGGCGTCGCCGCAACTCCCCTCTCGCGACACCGACACGTTCACGATCTCCAACGACGACGTCACGCGCATCCTCCGGGAGCGCGTGGACCAGATGCACAAGGGAGTCGGCATCGTCGTTGGTCTCGTCGATCGGACCGGCACACGCGTCATCAGTTACGGCACGACAGATCGGAAGAACCATCGCCCCGTGAATGGAGATTCGGTCTTCGAGATCGGATCGCTCACGAAGCTGTTCACCGGCATCCTGCTCGCCGACATGGTCGATCGCGGCGAAGTCCGGCTGGACGATCCGATCTCGAAGTACCTGCCCGACTCAGTCAGGGCACCAACCCGCAACGGCAAGGAGATCACGCTCGCGCATCTCTCTACGCACACGTCTGGCCTGCCGCGCATGCCGGGCAATTTTGGTTCGCTCTGGTGGCGCCTGTGCCCCTGGTGCTCGGATGCCAGCGGTCCCTACTCCCGCTATTCGGTCGAGCAGATGTACAGGTTTCTCTCGGGCTACACACTCAAGCACGACATCGGAGCCAAGTCTGAGTATTCGAACTACGCCGTCGCCCTGCTCGGTCAGATTCTTGCGCGCAGGGCAGGAACTGACTACGCCACGCTCGTGCGAACGCGGATCACGCAGCCGCTCGGTATGAGTGATACCGCGCTGCGGCCGACGCCCGAGATGCAGGTGCGCCTCGCCAGCGGATTCCACGATTCGCTGAAACCGGCGCCGAGCTGGGACCTGTCCGGCGCGTTCGCGGCGGCCGGAGGACTGCTGTCCACGACAAACGATTTGCTGAAGTTCGCGGCGGCGAATGTGAACTTACGCCAGTCCCCTGTGCTGGCAGCGATGCAGCGAAGTCACCTGCCGAGCGAGGCGTCGAAGATGCAGATGGGTCTCGGCTGGGGTATCGCCAGGCGATGCGGGACGGAGGTGCGGTCACACACGGGAGGGACCGGAGGTTATACCTCGTACCTTGGCATCGACCTCAAGCGACGCAGGGGTGTTGTCGTCCTCACCAATACAACGAATGAGATCCCCGATCTTTTCGATCACCTGCTGGAACGCCAGGTGCCCGTGCTCAAGGACCACCGCCAGGCGATCACGCTGAATGGCAACGCCCTGGATGCGTACGTCGGCGTCTATCGGCTCCAGCCGGATGCCGTGCTGATACTCACTCGTCGCGGTGACCGGCTGTTCAGTCAACGCACAGGTGGCAAGAAGATGGAGATGTTCGCGACAACCGACACCGAGTTCTTCGCCGAAACCTTCAACGCGCCATTCACATTCGTGAAGGACGGCGGCCGCGTCACGCAAGTGGTCATCCACTATCAGTGCGGCGTTGACGAGCGAGGGCAGAAGATCAAATAGCGTCGCCGCGCAGGTGAGCGACCACTTGCGGCCAGGCCGCAGTGTGGGCCGCCGAATCGTCGGCGGCAGTGCCGCCAAGATCCATGGGGTATTCCGGAAAAGTGACATCTGAGGGCCGCACATAGGGAAACAACATGTGCCCGGCTTGCGGATAGTGCAGGTGTTTCACGGCATTGGCTCGTCCGTGCCGTGACATTCGATCGACGACCATCTGGCACATCCGCCCTGCCGGCCAGACTCGATCGTCTCCGCCCGACACGACGAGCACGGGACCGTGCGCGCGCTCAATCGCAGTGGCGGCCCGTTCAACAGCGCCTTGATCGTCGAGGCCGGCTTCGAAGATCGGCAGCGTGGACATGCCACGTTCAGACTGAACCGGAGCCACGTTCGCCGGAAACGGAAGGAACGGAAACGGCTGCCCCCGATGCGTCCAACTCGAGCGCGGCGCTGCGCCAGGCTGCGTAAAGTCAACGCCTACCCAGACGACGCTGCTTGGCGTATACGCAACCACGGGTCCGACCAGATTCGGAAATGTCGCTGCGAGGAGCAACGCCAACTCGCCACCGCGAGAAGCACCGACGACAGCCGCACGGCCGTTCACAGCGATGATGTCCGTCCGTCCGAGAAGCCAATGAAGGCCGCGCTCGATTCGCTCTAACGGAATCTCCACCATGTTCGGCTGCGTGCCGGCCGTACCCCAATACGCGAGGGCCAGACACGCGAAGCCTTCCGAGACGCACAGGTTCAGGAAGTACTCAGGGGTCCCACCGTCGGACCCACCGAGCGCGAGAACCGCAGGGAACGGACCACTTCCTTCCGGAGTGCGAAAGGTTCCCACAAGGCCGTTTTCACCAAGCCTGATCTCCATCGGTTGCGAATTGTATGACGAGCATCAGGGCCGGAGTTGACCAGTCTCCTACGTTTGTAGTAGATATCACCACAGATATAGGAGACAGCCATGGCGTTCCCCCGCTTGACGAAGCTCGAACTGCAAATCATGGACGCGCTCTGGTCGCAGGGCGCTTCGTCGGTCCGCGAAATCCAGGAAGCGTTCCCTGAAAAGGACCGCCCGGCCTACACGACGGTGCAGACGATGGTCTACCGCCTGGAGGCGAAGAAGGCGATCCGCCGGGTCAAGAAGATCGGCAACGCACACATCTTCGAAGCGGCGGTCTCGCGCAACGCCGCCCAGCGCCGCCTGATCGACGACCTTCTCAGCTTCTTCGGCGGACGGCCGCAGCCGGTTGTCGCCCACCTGGTCGAGACCGGCAAGCTGACGCTGGACGACGTGCAGGAGGCCGAGCAGCTGATCCGGAAGCTCTCGAAGAAGGAGAAGGGGCGATGACTCCCCTCTCGGTGCGCGAGTTTCTCGAGCTGGCCGGCGATCACCTCTGGCAGTCCACGCTCTTTGCCGCGGCCGCGGCGCTCGTCGCCGTCGCACTCAGGCGCTACGGCGCGTCGCTGCGCTTCTGGGTGTGGCTGGCAGCCTCCCTCAAGTTCTTCGTCCCGTTCGCCGCGCTGGTCGCATTGGGCGGATACGGGTCCTGGCGCAGCGTGGAGGTCGTGCCGTACCGCGAGAGCCCGGTCCTCATCGAAACGGTCGGTCAGCCCTTCTCGGACGACACCGTGGCACTCGGTGCCACCGGGCCGCGGCGCCCGGCAGACCCTCGACTGGGCAGGCTCCCCGAAGCGCTGCTAGCCGTCTGGGCGATCGGCACTGTGGTCTTCCTGACGCGATCGCTGATCCAGTGGCGACGCGTTCAACGGGTTGCGCACGGGGGATCGCTGCTGGAAGAGGGACGCGAAGTGCGCATCCTCCGCAGGCTCGAAGTGTCAGGCGGGTGGTCGACTCACCCGCTGCCGCTGGTGGCCTCTGACACGTCGCTCGAGCCAGGCGTGTTCGGCATATTGCGCCCGAAGCTGCTCTGGCCACGCGCGATCAGCGAGCGTCTGACCGATGAGCAGCTCGAGGCCGTGCTCGCGCACGAGCTCTGCCATCTTCGTCGCCGTGACAACCTGGCCGCTGTGCTGCACATTGCCGTGCAGACGGTTTTCTGGTTCCACCCGCTGACATGGTGGATCGGTGCGCGCCTGATCGATGAGCGCGAGCGCGCGTGCGACGAAGAAGTCATTCGACGCGGCAGCGAGCGCGAGACCTACGCCGAAAGCATCCTGAAGACCTGCAAGTTCTTCGTCGAATCGCCACTCCCCTGTGTCTCGGGAGTCACCGGCTCTGATCTGAAGAAACGGATCGAGGACATCATGACGAAGGATTCCGTGTCATCAGTCGGCACATGGAACAAGGCACTCCTGACCCTCGCTGGTGTAGTCGCCTTCATCACCCCGGTAGCAGTCGGTGCGCTCAACCCGCCGGCGCAGACTCGCGAACTCCCGGCGCCGGCCACGCTGCCGGCCTTCGAGGCGGTCTCCGTCAGGCCCAACGTCAGCGAAGGACCTGGTGGACGCGGTGGCGGTGCGATGCGGCCGCAGCAGTACGCCGTGCAGAACGCGACGCTGAAAGTCATTCTCCGCAGGGCATTCGGTACCGCCGGCAATGCCCCCGGCAACACGAACGATCTGCTCGACCAGCAGGTCGCCGGCGGGCCGGAGTGGGTGACGACGGACAAGTTCGACATCACGGCCAGCACGACTGCGGCAACCGACCCGGAACGGATGCGCTTGATGGTGCACCGGATGCTTGCCGAGCGTTTTCAGCTGAAAGCGCACTGGGAAAAGCGTGAGATGCCGGTGTACGTGATGACAATGGCGCGTCCGGATGGCCGCCCTGGTCCCGGCATGACGCTGAAATCCGACGCGGAATGCGAGAAGGATCGCGCTGCAGGCCCGCCGCCCATGCCTGAACCGGGCGTGCCCGCGCCTCCCCCGCGATGCGGCGCCGTTCAGTTCGGTCCGGGTCTGCTGTTTGCCGGCGGCGTGCCGCTCGACTGGTTCGCCAGCACGCTCTCCAACGTCCCGGTGATCAGCGGGATTGACCGCCCGGTCATCAACCGCACCAACTTGAAGGGGACCTTCGCGTTCCAGCTCAAGTTCGCGGCGCCGCTGAATCCCAATCCGGATCCGGACCGGCCGCAGTTGATGACCGCCATGCAGGAGCAGCTCGGCATCCGGCTGGAGTCGACGCGAGCGCCGGTGGACGTGCTCGTCATCGACAGCGTGGCGAAGCCAACGCCCAACTAAGCGTAGCTTGACATGCTACAGGGGTAGCACTATGCTGCTACCCCTGTAGCACACATGACGCCTAAACCACGCAAGCCCGCCCTTCAGCACGACAAGCTTCCGCGCCGCGAGCGCGAAATCATGGACGCGGTGTTCGCGCTGTCGAACCGCGCCTCCGCCGAAGACATCCGCGCCCGGATGAGCGACGCGCCGAGCTACTCCGCGGTGCGGGCGATGCTCGCCCGCCTCGA
>DATLLQ010000248.1:0-46129 GCA_035537775.1 Vicinamibacterales bacterium
TCTGTACGTGCCGGTCCAGGTGAGGGTGAAGCGGCCAGGCCTGCGCGTACACGCGCGTGAGGGTTACATCGCGCCGTTCAGAGGCAAGGACACGCTCACTCGCCCGGACCGTCGGGCTGGCGTTGAAAACGCGCTCGCGAGTCCCGTCCCTATGCCTGGCGTGCCGATTCGTGCCTTCGCGGTGCCGTTCAGGGGAAAGGGCAAGACGGCTTCGATCGCTGTCGCCCTCGAGATGGAGGCCGAGGCGCTCGGGCTGCAGGAAGCTGCCAACGGCGCCCTTCGTGGCTCGTTTGACGTGCGTCTTGTTGCCACCGACGTCAGCGCGAAGGTGTTGCCACAGAGTCGCCAACTCGGGGCGATTACGATTCCAGCCGACTCCCGCGCGAAGGTCGAACGCGAGGGCCTGCACGTGCTGACGAAGACCGACCTGCAGCCCGGACGCTATCAGCTTCGGGTGGCTGTCGGCAGCCAGCAGCGCGGCGGCAGTGTCCTCCTCGATCTCGACGTCCCGGACTTCAGCAAGAAGGACCTAACGATGAGCGGTCTTGTATTCCGCACCGCGGAGGATCCTGAGGGTGTCTTCCTACCGACAGGCGATCCGCTCGAAGTGCTCGCGCGTCGCGGGCCGACGACCGCGCGAGTCTTCCGGAATACCGACGTCGTCTCCGCATACGCCGAGATCTACGCCGCCACCGGTGGAAAGCCGCACGACATCGAGGTCACGGCGGTGCTGCGCAGCGAGGCCGGCCAGGTGATCCCGGTGGCATCAGCGACCCGATCGTCAGAGGACGTGAAGAAGGCTGGCGACGTGCTGCGAGTCGAGCCGCAACTGCCGCTGGCTGACCTGGAGCCAGGTCGATATGTCTTCTCTCTGGAGGCGAAATCGACCGCGGGAGGAGACACGGTCAGTCGCACGGTCCCGTTCCGCATGCGCTGATCGTCAACGCTTTTTGGCGGATTGTTTGCTTGGGCCGGCCGGGATCATGACTCGACTGCGCTTTGCCCTCGTGGCGATCGTCGCGTTCGCGCCGCTCCTGGCAGCTCAATCGGCGCCGCCGGCGCAACCGCGGACCCAGGAGCCCATCGCCACCTTCCGCTCCGGTGTCCGCGCGATCCAGGTTGACGCCGTCGTCACGGACGAAGACGGCCAACCCGTTCGAGGGCTGACCGAAACCGACTTCGAGATCATCGAAAAGGGAAAGCCGCAAGCCATCACCACCTTCGAGGCTGTTGACATCCCGATCGAGCGCCAGCTGCCCGACCTTGCCGACTCCGACGTCGTCACCAACGAAGGCGACGGGCGAATCTATCTCATCGTGATCGACGCGATCAGTGCCGAGAACGGGATGTATGCAAAGCGCATCCTGCGAAGATTCTTCGATGAGCACTTCGGGCCGAGCGATGTCGCGTCTGTCATGCTGCTGGATCGGGGCCACCGAAACTCCGGCCAGGATTTCACCGCCAACAGGCGGCTGCTCATAAAAGGCATCGACAGCTTCACCGGCTATTCCGAGGGCGAAGCAGAGACCGTGAAACCGGGTTCCGCCTCACCGCTGGCGAATGCGGGACCTAATGTCGGCGCACCTGGCGTGCCCACGGCCGGCGCCGAAGCCGGGCTCCTCGGCGCGGTCAATCGAATGGGCCGCCTCATGGACTTGACCGACTTCTTGATCAAAACGCCCGGCCGGCGGAAGGCGATGATCCTGATCAGCGAAGCGATCGGGTTCGACGCGACTGACTTCATCGACTATCGCGGGACGTCGATGAAGAAGGCTGCGCAGTTCGCCCACGCCGCGATGACGGCCGCGACGCGCGGCAACATTGCGATCTATCCGATCCACCCTGGAGGCATCGCCGCCTCGGGCCTGGATGCCACGATGGAGCTGCGCACGATCGCCGCCGCAACGGGTGGATTCGCCACGGTTAACACCAGCGAGTTCGACGCGGGCTTTACGCGTCTCGTGGCGGAGAACAGCGTCTACTACATGCTCGGCTTCAACTCCTCTCAGGAGAAGGACGACGGGTTGTACGTGCCGGTCCAGGTGAAGGTGAAGCGTCCAGGTCTTCGCGTGCACGCACGTGAGGGCTACATCGCTCCGTTCAAGGGCAAGGACGCGGTCACCCGACCGGATCGCCGGGCGGGCGTTGAAACGGCGCTTGCCAGTCCTGTTCCGATGCCGGGTGTCCCGATTCGCGCGTTCGCCGCGCCGTTCAGAGGACGTGGCAAGACCGCGGCGATTGCCGTGACTCTCGAGGTGAAGGCGGAAGCACTCGGGCTGCAGGAGTCAGAAGGCGGCAGCCTCACGAGTCCGCTCGAGGTTCGGGTCCTCGCCACCGACATCAGCGCGAACGTGATTCCGCATGGTCGCTTGGTCGGAGGCGTTACCATTCCGGCGAAATCCCGCGCCGCAATCGAGCGCACCGGGCTTCGCGTGCTGACGAAAACCGAGCTCAAGCCTGGCCGCTATCAGCTCCGAGTTGCCGTCGGCAGCCCGCAGCGCGGAGGCAGCGTCATCATGGACATGGATGTCCCGGACTTCAGCAAGAAAGAACTTGCGATGAGCGGGCTGGTCATCCGCGGTTCGGGCAAAACCGCAGGTGTGTTCCTCCCGAAAGGCGATCCCCTCGAGGCACTCGCCGAGCGCGGCCCGATCACCAATCGGGTCTTTGCTACGAGCGACAGGGCTTCTGTTTATGGGGAGATCTACGAAGGCCTTGTTGATCGACGACACCACATCGCAATCACCGCCGCGTTGCGCAGCGAAGCCGGTCAGGTCATTCCGGTGGCGGCCGCGACCGTCTCGTCGGAAGACCTGCGGAGAGCCGGCAACGTGTTCCGAGTCGAGCCTCAGCTCCCGCTGGCCGATCTGCCGCCGGGCCGGTATGTCTTCTCGCTGGAAGCGAAATCGACCGCCGACGGGGGCACGGTCCGTCGCGAGATCCCGTTCCGGGTCCGGTAGCGCTCAGGCCGTTTCGGCGAGCTTGTTCTGCTTCGGCGCCGGCATGAACCGGTCCATGAAGCCGGTGCCGAGCTTCCCTGCCTGAAAATCGGGATCGTTCAGGATTCGCAGGTGCAGCGGCACCGACGTGCTGATCCCTTCGATGACGGTCATCTCCAACGTGCGGCGCATCCGCGCAATCGCCTCCTGACGGTCCCTGCCGTGCACGATGATCTTGGCGATCATGGAGTCGTAGTAGGGGGACACGGTGCACTCCGAGTGCGCGAACGTGTCGATCCGGACGCCAGGCCCGCCGGGCACGCTCCACGCGTGAATCAAGCCCGGAGACGGCGTGAACGTCACCGGATCCTCGGCGTTGATGCGGCACTCGATCGAATGCCCGGTGAAGGTGATGTCGCTCTGGCGGAATGAGAGCCGCTCGCCCGCCGCGATCCGGATCTGTTCCTTGACGATGTCGATGCCGGTGACCATTTCGGTGACCGGGTGTTCCACCTGGAGGCGGGTGTTCGTCTCCATGTAATAGAACTTCCCCTCACCGTCCATCAGGAACTCGAACGTTCCGGCATTCGTGTACTGGACCGCCTTCGCCGCGTCCACGACCACGCTGCCCATCCGGCGCCGCACCTTCTCGCTCAGCACCGGCGACGGCGACTCCTCGAGCAGCTTCTGATGCCGCCGCTGGATCGAGCACTCGCGCTCGCCGAGATGGACGAGATTGCCGTGGTGGTCGCCGATGATCTGGAACTCGATGTGCCGCGGGTTCTCGAGGTACTTCTCGATGTAGACATCGCCGTTGCCGAAGGCGGCCTCCGCCTCGCGCGTGGCCATGCGCAGGAGCTGGGGCAGCTCGTCCGGCGTCCGCACGACGCGCATGCCGCGTCCGCCCCCGCCGGCGACGGCCTTGATGATCACCGGGTAGCCGATATCCTTGGCCACCTTCAGCGCGCGCTCTTCCCCGTCCACCGGCCCGTCGCTGCCGGGCAACATAGGAACGCCGGCCTTCTTCATCGCCTTGCGCGCCCGGGCCTTGTCGCCGAGCAGCTTGATCACGCTCGGGTCGGGGCCGATGAACCGGATGTGGCAGGCCTGACAGACTTCCGCCAGATAGGCGCTCTCCGACAGGAATCCGTAGCCGGGATGGATCGCGTCAGCGCCGGTGATTTCGGCAGCGCTGATGATCGCGGGGACGTTCAGGTAGCTGTCGGCGCTCCGTGCCGGGCCGATGCAGACGTCCTCGTCCGCGAACCGCACATGCAGCGAGTTCTCGTCGGCCTCTGAATAGACGGCAACGGTCTTGACGCCCAGTTCGCGGCACGCATGAATGATGCGCAGCGCGATCTCTCCCCGGTTGGCGATGAGTATCTTCTTGAACATCAGTTCGGTCTAATCGCAAAGAGCCGTTCGCCGTACTGAACGGCCTGGCCGTTCTCGACGTACACCTTCACGATCTCGCCATCGCACTCGGCGTTGATCTCGTTCATGAGCTTCATCGCTTCGATGATGCACAGCACCTGACCTTTGCGTACCGTCTGCCCGGTGTCGACGAAGGGCGGCGCGCCCGGTTCGGCGGCGCGATAGAACGTGCCCACGATCGGCGATTTGACGATCGCCAGGTCCACGTCCTCGCTCGCTGCCTCGAGCACTGCTGCGTCACCGGCAGCCTGGGACGCAGCCCCCGCGGGAGCCTGCGCAACCGGCGGATGAAATGCGGCCGCAGGCACGGACGGTAGCGGGCCGCTCCACTGCGCCGGGCTGTGCTTGCGCAGGCGGAGAGTCTCTCCGTCGCGCTGCACCTCGAATTCCGCGAGCTCATGCTCGCGCATCAGGTCGAGGATCTGTTTGATCTCGTCTAGGGTCATCAGTCAGGGATCAATGCGTATGACACCGACGTGAGGACGTCGCACCCGTGCTCGGTCACCAGCACATCGTCTTCAATCCGCACGCCCCCCCATCCAGGAAGGTACGCGCCCGGCTCGATCGTAAAGACCATCCCCGGTTCGAGCGGCACCGGCGCCACGTCGGCGCGCGGCCGCGTCACCCGCGGTTCCTCGTGGACATCGAGCCCAAGGCCATGGCCGGTGCCATGCCCAAAGGCCTCGCCCAGTCCATGCGTCTCGAGGACGCGGCGGGCAGCGCGATCCACATCCGTGGTCGCGATACCCGGCCTGACCGCCTCAATCGCTGCCTGTTGCGCCTCGCGGACCGCCGCGAACACGCGTTGCGCCTCGGCGGATGGAGGCGCGACAACCACCGTGCGGGTCAAGTCGCTGCAGTATCCGTCCAAGACGCCGCCAAAGTCCAGCACCACCAGGTCACCCGTTTCAAACTTTCGATCACCCGCCCGGTGATGTGGAAGCGCGCCATTCGGCCCGGATGCGACGATGGTATCGAAGGCGGTGCGTTCGTAGCCGGCGTCGCGCATGGCGTTTTCGATCCGGGCGGCCACCGCGCGTTCACTGACACCAGGCCGGACCATGGAGAACGCGGCCTGCGCGACCGGCGTCAGACGCCGTGCAGCCTCCCGGAGCGCGTCGATCTCGGCGTCGTCCTTCACCATCCGAGCCGTCTCTACGATCCCTCCGGTCGATCGAAAGACGAGCGGCAGCTTCCGCGCCGACGCCGTGCGCACCAGCCAGTCATGCCGTGCGACCGTCAGGTGCGGCGACTCGAAGCCGGCGGTGCTCACTCCCAGCTGGCCGAGGCAGTCGAGAAGCGCCTCGTCATAGCTGCCTGATACGTCCCATGGCCGCAGCGACGGGCATGCCGACGGTGAGGCCTGGAGCATCCGAACGGCTTCTCGGTAGCGGAAGTCGATCAGCAGGTGCATCGCGTCGCCCGTGACCACCAGAACGCCGGCACTGCCGCCGTGGTTCGTGAGGTAACGGATGTTCGAGGGCGCTGTGACGACGAGCGCTTCGAGTTTGAGCGTCTCGAGCGCGCGGCGGACTGTCGTCTGTCGCGCGGCGAGTTTGGCGGATCCGGCCAGGGTCATGAGGTTCAGCGGGGCTCGTCCCGCTGACTATCCTACCTATGGTCCCGACACCGCGGGGGGCGCGGCGACGGTCACGAGGAGCGTCCTGGTGCCAACCGTTCCTGCATTGTCGGTCACGGTGAGGGTGACGGCGTGAGTGCCCCGCGTCACCTGGTTTCTCGTCACCACCATGCCATCGGTGACACCGGCGCCAAGGCCCCCGAAGTCCCAGGAGTAGGCGCAGTTATTCAGGCACGGCTGACCTTCATCGGTCGTTGCCGACGCATCGAAGACGACTGGGTTACCTTCGACCGGCGCTTCGGGCGCAAACACGAAAGACCCGGTGGGCGCCGTGGCGTTGAGCGTTCCGGTCAGGGCGATCTTCAATGACCGGGTCAGCGCGCTGTCGGCGTCGCTGCCGAACGGGGTCGCGAAGACAGTGATCTCGTTGGCCGGCGTCGAGAGAGCCGGCGCCATAACGATGAACGAGGCCCTGCCGTCTGACGCCGTGACGACGTCGAGGTGCGAGAGAAAGCCGGTCGATGCCCCAACGCTGACCCGATGGCCCACGACTGGCTGGCCGTTGTCATCGGTCATGGCGACGGTCACGACGGACTGCGCGTTGCCGTTGTGCGCGATCCGATCGGGTGAGGCGCTCATCGTCAAGTGCTGCGCCGTCCCGGCCGGTCCGATCAGCCCTGGAGCGTCCTGTTTGTCCATGCACGCCGCCAGGCTGCCAGCCATCAGCAGCACGGCTCCGGCGCGCCCGATTCCACGAGTCCTCGTCTGCATCACGTCCTCTTACTGGGGATCGCCGAAGTTGCCGAAGTCGATTCCGATCGACCCGGTGACACTGACGTCGTTACCGGCCTGATCCCGGCCGTAGAACGTCACGTCGGCAATCGTCGAGATGATGTCGGGGTTGTTGACGAGCGGGCGCAGCGGCGCTTCCTGCTTCGCGGACGTGCGAACGAGCTGAAAGCCCGCAGAACCGCCGTCGCCGGTCACCGTCACCGTCACACCCGAATCGAATGGAAACGGCACGTCCACACCAGGCGTATTGCGGCCGTCCGTGCGTCGGTAGACGACGCGATAGCGCGTGACAGTCACCCAGTTGAGCTCGCTGGGGGCAGCGGGGCTCGTGGGGTCGCTGCCCGGGTCCTTGAGGATGATCGCGAACCGTGCCTCGCCGTTGTCGCCGAAGATTGTGGGCACCGACACCTGCTGGCCACCGACCGTCTGCTGCACATTCGTCACGACGTCGGAGTGCAGCGTCGACCCGAACTCGTCGGGCATCGAACCAGACGCCGCCTGCAGCGACAGAAGAGTCAACTGCACCGGCGAGCGGCTATCCGTCGCCATGTCGCCGCAGCTGACGGCCACAATGGCAAGGCCGGTCGCGACCAGCGTTTTCCAGGACTTCAACATCGCACTCACAGTCGGTCTCCTACTCGACGATTCGCGGCGTAATGAAGATCAGCGTCTGGGTTGACGTTCTGTCGTTTGCTCCCAGCCCAAGATCGAGGCCGCGGATAACAAGCGTGCCGGCGTTGGCAACCGCTACGCGGGTGAGCGTCGACAGGTCGCCGTTGATTGCAACGTTCATCGTGACGGTCTTCGATGGCGTGACCTGCGGCCGCAGCGAAAGGCGCAGCGCCGCATCCCGCCACTCGACTCTCACCGTGTTATTCGCGATGGTCTGCACGGGGACCTGGACGCCCTGAACGATTTCCGCTTCCTGGTTGTTCTGCGTGGTGAGGCGCGGACTCGCCAGCACGCGGCCCTGGCCGGCCCGTTCCATCGCTGTCAGCGTCGCCTCGAGGTTTCCAGGAGCGTTGATGAGGCCGGCGCTGAGCGAGTCGTTGATCGGACCCCACGCCACGTCGAGGCCCTGCGCCATGTCGCGGCTTGCGCGAACGATTCGCGCATCGATCTGGATCGTCGGCTCGAAGCCCGGCTGTGATTGCGCCGACGTACTCGCCGTGTTCAGAGCCATGAAGGCAACGGCGATCCCAATCATCGTCTTCGGTGAACTCAACATCGCTTTCATGGTTCCCTCTCCCTAGGCGATGATTCGCGGCGTGATGAAGATGAGCAGCTCGCGGCTCTCATCAGTCACTTCGTCGCGACGGAACATGAACCCGATGATCGGAAGCTTGCCGAGACCAGGCACACGCGACTGCGTCGTCTGCTCCGTGTTGAGGAAGATGCCGCCAATCACCGTGGTATTTCCGTCCGGCACCCGCACCTGCGTGTTCGCGCGCTGGGTGTTGATTGGCGGATTGCCTTCGATCGCACGCACAAAGTCCGGCGAACCGTTCTCGACGACGATCCGCATGATGACGGTCTTGGCAGCCGTGATCTGCGGGAGGACTCGCAGGATCAACGCGGCGTCCTTCCAGGTGACCGTCACCGTGTTGTTGGCAACCGTCTGAATCGGAATCTGGACGCCCTGCATGATTTCCGCTTCCTTGTTGTTCTCAGTGGAGATCCGGGGCGTCGAAAGGATCCTTCCCTTTCCCGTTCTCTCGAGTGCCGACAGCGCCACGTCGAGGTTGAACGAGCCGTTGACCGAGCCGAGAGCGAGGCCGACCGCCGTCGACGGGTTCGTGACTCCCAGGTTGACGGCGGTGCCTACGTCATCAGGACCCTGAAGGCGGCCGGTGCGCCCGGCAATGGCGCCCTGGTTGGGGAACGGCAACGGCGTCGTGTTGCCAAGGTCGGGCGCGACACGGCCGTTTAGCCCCCAGTCCACGCCGAGCTGGCGGGCGAAGTCGCGGCTCGTCTGAACGATTCGCGCTTCGATTTCCACCTGCGGCTGCGGCTGGTCAAGCGTCGCGAGCAGACTCAGCGCTCGCTGCACGCGATCGGGCAGGTCCGTGATGATCATCGTATTGGTGCGCTCGTCGACCTTGACCTGACCACGCATGGACAGAATCGTGTCCTCGAGCAGGATCTGCAGGTCCTTTGCGGTGGCGTAGCTCAGGGACTTTGTCTCGGTGACGAGGTCGCCGGAGAGCGCCCGCTCTTCCGCGACTTTTCTCTTCGCGGCTTCTTCCTCCGCGAGCACCGCGAGCGGCGCAACGCGAACCACCGAGCCACTCTGCACGTAGCCGAGCCCGTTGGAACTTGCAATGAGGTGAAAGGCCTCGTCCCACGGAATGTCGGTGAGCGTTGTCGTGACCGTTCCGTTTACCCGTGGGTCAATGTAGATGTTGATTCCGCCCTCCTTGGCGAGGGTGCTCAACACCGCGCGCAGATCGGCGGCATCGAAATCAAGGCTGACCGGGGCGCCTGTGAACTGCCGTGCCCCGGCGTCGACAGGCACGGCCGGCGCGGGCGGTTGGAGAGCCTGGGCCCGCGGCGCAGCAGCCGCCGCCGGGACCGCGGCGAGAGTGACCGGAGCTGCCGGGGTGCGCTCCTGCGCTGCGCTCGGCGCAAGTAATGCTGCAATCGGATCTGGCGCCTGCTCGTCGAACACCACTGAGAGGTCGTTGCCACCGGCTGACGGCTCGAGCCGGTACGACGCCGCACGCGACAGCTCCATCGTCACCTGAGTGCCGTACGGAGCGGTGGGGCTCATGCCGATCCGCAGACGCTCCACTGGCCCGCCGCGCAGGCTGCTGGTGCTGGCCACTGCGGAGTTCGCATCGGGAAGGTTGACCACGATGCGGCGCGGGCCTTCCTTCGGCTCCTGGATACTTGAAGCGACGAGCGGAGCCGTTCCGTGGAGGGTGACCGCCGTGGCCGTTCCGCGCTGGGTAATCCGGACGTCCCGGATCGTCGGCGAAAAGCCGGCTGCCTCGAGCTTCGGACCAATGACCGTCCCGTCCACCCGATCGGCTTCGACCAGGATGACGTTGCGCGAGCTGCGGATACGCGGACGAATTGGCTGCCGGAACGTAATGCGCACGCGAGCAACGGCGACGCCATCGGAGCCCACGGCGTTATCTACTTTCACCGAGTCGACGGGATGCCGTTGATCAATCCTGACCTTCTCGGCAGATCCGCTGGCAACGACGTCGCGCATTTCAACGAGCGTTGTCCGAGCGTCGACCTGCGAGGCCACGTACGGCACTGGCGCCGAGGCCTCAAGCGTGAGCACGCCCGTCCGGGCGTCGAGCGTTGACGAAACCTTCTTCAGCGTCGCGACCGTTCCGCGCGTGCCTTCGGTGCGCGTTCCCGCGACGCCGAATGGCGACATCACGAACGCCGCGATGCCGAGGGTGAGGAGGAGGGGGGAGTGTCGCAACATGACTATTGGGCCTCTAGCGTCGGTCGAAGCAGCTTCTTCACTTCCCGCTTCCTGGCTGTCGAGAGCGGATCGTTCACGTTCTGCAGCACGATCAGGCCGTCTGCGGTGACCATCTTCACGGTGCCGTCGAGGAGCTCATCGCCCGCCACCAGCTGATAGCTACGGCCGTCAACAGCCTTCACCATCGCCTTCCACCCGTTGCGGCCCTTGACGAGCCCACGGATGACGATTTCCTCAGTACTGAGACCTGCGATCCCGGCCGGCCTCGAACTCGCGGACGTGCCAAGCGCCGAGGCCGTTCGCCGGACGAGGCTGATGAAGGGATCGCGCCGCCCGGACGGGTCGTAGGTGTACCCCGTCGGCTCGAGCGCGGGCACCGGCGTCGCGGGCGTTGTCACCGTCGCCGGGCGTGGCGTGCCCGGAGTTGAGGCCGGGGCCTGACCGCTGACTGACGTCGCCGCTGCCAGCGTCACCGCAAGGAGTAGAAAGGTGAGGCGCACTACGCACCTCCGGGCCGCGGCGCACCGGCAGGCGCCGCCGTTTTCGGCTGCTCGGCGAGCACAAACGTGGTCGCTGTCACCTCGATCATCACCGTGGATCGCGCCGTCTGGTTGTCACGCGCCTTCACGCGCATGTCGCCCACGTTGATGATGCGGGGGAACTTGCTGATGCGCTCGAGGAAAGTCCCCATGTCGTGATACGACCCCTCGAGCCGCAATCCAATCGGCCACTCGCTGTGCAGGGCCTTCTTCGTCATGGCGGCAGGCAGGTAGCCAAGCACCTTCAGGTTCGACTGCGTGGCCATCGAGTTGATGCGGTTCAACAGGTCTGCGACGTCACGCTCCTCGGGCAGCACCGCGCGGAGCCGATCCAGCTGCAACTCGAGCGTCGCAACCTCTTTGCGGAATTCGGGCAGGCGGCGCGCGGTCGTCAGGCCGCGATTGATGTCGGCGCGAACCTGCGTCAGAGTGATCATGCGCGCGTCGATTTCGGCCTGCGCGGGTTTCGCGTAGTAGTTCCAGAAGGCGGCGACCGACCCGACGGCAACAGCCACAAATACGCCGACCTGGCCGTACCAGGGCAACTTGCTGAGACTGAGATTGATCGCCATTTCTGTTTCTCGGTATCGGGGCTGTGGTTGAGCTTCTTTAGCGAGCGGCGGATCCCCCACCGCCGCCGCCGGCAGGGGCGTTCGCCGGGGCTGATGTCGGAGGCTTCACGACGTCAGACTTATTGAGCGTGGCGCGCACCGTGAACTTGTAGAGCTCAACGTTGGGCTGGCCTTGAACGGGCTGAAGGGTCTCAATCTCGGTCTGCATGTCGAGATCAGCCAGCAGAGTCGAGTTCTTCAGATTGGAGACAAAGTCCGCGGTCGCCGCGAGCGTGTTGCTCCGGCCCTGAATCGTGAGCGCCTGCCCCTTCTGCTCCATGTCGGTCAGCCACAGCATCTCGGGAACGCTTCGGCTGACGTGATCCAGTAATTGCACCGGAATTGTCTGCCCGGCTCGCAGTTGCTCGATCAGCTGCACTCGCTGCTGGAGCTGTGTGCGCCGCCCTTCGAACTGCTTGACTTCGGCAAGCACGGACTGCAGGCGCTGCAGTTCCTGCTGCGCTGTCGCGATGTCGGTTTCGATCTGCTTCGCGTTCTGTGTGAGCGACCAGTACCACCAGCCAACTCCCGCGAAGGCCGCAACGAGAATGAGGCTGCAGCCGATGGTCAGCTGCTGAGCCTGAATCGTGAAGGTCGGCAGCTTGCGTGTCTTGGTGCGCTCGACGCCGAGAAGGTTGATGCGAATCATCGGTCGCCAACCTTTCGCAGCGCGAGACCGACGGCCACCGCCGCCGTCGCGGCGTGGTCGGCCGATGGCTCACCGAGCTTGCCCGCGTCCCAGGTCACCGCGCGGAACGGGTCGAAGTCCTCGACCGGCGTGCTGAAACGCTCCTCGAGCATCTCGCGGAATCCGTCCACGCGCGACGCGCCGCCGCTCAAGACGATGCGGTCGATGTGATCTGACGCCGCCGTCGCCTTGAAGAAGTCGAAGGTCTTCTGAATTTCCAGGAGCACGTTCTCCGTCACGGCACGCAGCACCGGCTGCGCTTCTTCGAAGGTGGCGCCGTCTACCGGAATGCGCTTCTTCAGTTGCTCGGCGGCTTCGAAAGGAAGGTCGAGCTCCTTCTGCACCGCTTCGGTGTAGGTGTTCCCCCCCATCGAAACGTCGCGGGCAAAGACCGACTGCCCGCCCTGGAGAATGTTGATATTGATTGCGCTGGCGCCGGCGTTGAGCAGCACCACGACCTGCTTCGCGTCGAAGCCGTAGTTGACTTCGAATGCGTTCTGCAGCGCGAAGGCGTCGACGTCGACGATGACCGGAGTACGCCCGGCCTGCGCGATGACACCGGTGTAGTCACCGATCTTTTCCTTCTTCGCCGCCACGAGCAGCACTTCCATGCTGCCGCGCGAATCGGGACCGGTGCCGGCATCGAGGATCTGGTAATCCAGATTGACGTCCTGGATGTCGAACGGGATGTACTGCTCCGCCTCCCAGTAGATCGAGTCGTTCAGCTCCGACTCGGTCATGACCGGCAGCGTGATCTTCTTGACGATCACCGCGCTGCCCGACAGCGAGGCACAGACCTCCTTGGCCTTGAAGCCCTTCTTCTCGAACAGGCGCTTGATCGAGTTGGCAACCGCGGTGGCGTCGATGATGGCGCCGTCGACGATCGCGTCGGCAGGCACCGCTTCGATGCCAAACGCCGCAACCTTGAAATCCTTGGCCGACGGCTTGAGCTCGACTGCCTTCACCGCGCTGGAGCCGATGTCCAATCCGACGACACTCTTCTGTTTCCGAAACACCGTTACCTCGGTTCCCCTGAGGGGGAATTAGCCAGCGTCTGTTGGGTTCGCGGAGGGCTAACCCGCGGTCCCGGTCATCACTTACGGCCGTCCCCGTTATCGGCTGTTCCATTCCGTCACATCACCGAAGCCCCCCTGCGCAATCGTGGCTGGGAGAACTGACAGTGGCGGTAAACCTCTGAGAAACGACGGACTTGGGGTCCAACTCTGGTTGACTATTCCGGCAGCCCTCCGTATCATTGGGGTTTGCGGTCTTGGTGGACCGTATTCACTGGGAGTGGTAACTCCAACCACCGCCCCTGAGGGATTCTTTTCATGCGAACGTTCGTGGCGAGCGCGAAGCGCGCGGACAGCCGGTGGCATGTCATCGACGCGAAAGGCCAGGTTCTGGGCCGTGTGGCTACCCTCGCGTCCCGGCTGCTCCAGGGCAAGCACAAGCCCACCTACACCCCATTTATCGACACCGGCGACCACGTCGTCGTGGTGAATGCGGCCACTGTGAAGCTGACCGGACAGAAGGAATCGCAGAAGCTCTATCGGCGGCACAGCGGCTTTGAGGGCGGCCTGCGCGAGGAACGCGCGGTCGACGTCCGCAAGCGCCAGCCGGTGCGGCTGGTGGAAGAAGCCGTCCGCGGCATGCTGCCGAAGACCAAGATGGGCGACGCGATGTACCGGAAGCTGAAGGTGTACGCCGGCGCCGAGCATCCCCACACTGCCCAGCAACCAAAGAAGATTGAGGTCGCGTAACTTTGCCGAACATCGAATACTACGGAACAGGCCGCCGGAAGACATCGACTGCCCGCGTGTTTCTTCGTCCCGGTTCCGGGACCATCACCGTCAATCACCGAGAGTTCGACAACTTCTTCCCTACCGACGCCCTGCGTCTGCAGGTGCGGCGGCCGTTGCTGGTCACCGAGACCGGTGAGAAGTTCGACATCCTCGCGACGGTAGCTGGGGGCGGGGTCAACGGTCAGGCCGGCGCGGTTCGTCTCGGCATCGCCCGCGCGCTGGTCGAGTTCAACAATGAGCTGCGCAAACAGCTGAAGAAGGACGGCTTGCTGACGTCCGACTCACGCATCAAAGAACGCAAGAAGTATGGGCTGGCCGGCGCACGAAAGCGCTTCCAGTTCAGTAAACGTTAAGAGGAAGGGAGGAGCTTTGCCCGGTATTGCGATTAAGGATCTGCTGGAGGCCGGCGTCCATTTCGGCCACCAGACGAAGCGGTGGAATCCGAAGATGAAGGAATTTATCTTCGGTGAGCGCAACGGAATCTACATCCTCGACCTGAATAAGACGGTCAAGAAGTTCCGCGACGCAGAAGAGTTCGTCACCAATCTGGCGGCCGACGGCAAGACCATGCTCTTCGTCGGAACGAAGCGGCAGGCACAGGACGTCATCGCCGAGGAATCGCAGCGCTGCGGCATGTTTTTCATCAATCAGCGCTGGCTGGGCGGCCTTCTCACCAACTTCTCCACGATTCAACGCAGCCTGGGCCGGCTCCGCGACCTCGAGGCGATGGTCACGCCGGGCACCGATGGACGCTATGAAACGCTCTCCAAGAAGGAGATCGCGCGGGCGGAAAAGGAAAAGCGGAAGCTGCTGAAGAACCTCGAGGGCATCCGGCCGATGAACAAGCTCCCGGACGCGATCTTCGTGGTGGACACGCGTAAGGAGAAGATCGCCGTCGACGAGGCCCGCAAGCTGAAGATCCCGGTGATCGGCATCGTCGACACCAACTGCGATCCGGACGAAGTGGACTACGTCATCCCCGGCAACGACGACGCGCTCCGCTCGATCCGCCTCTTCGCGTCGAAGATTGCCGACGCGATCATCGGCGGTCGCCAGATGCGCGAATCGCGTATCGCCGAGGAAGACGCCAAGGCCGAGGAAGACGCGAAGGCGGCTGATGCTGCAGCCAGGCTGCGGACGGCGGTTCGGCCGCAGCGGCGGGCCGAGGCGCCCGCCAGCGCGTAACGACACCCTGACGCAGGACCCCGCGCCGGCCTGCGAGCCGGCGCTTTGTTTGTACACGAAAGAGAAGCAGGAAATGACGACGATGGAGATTTCGGCGGCACAGGTGAAGCAACTGCGCGACCAGACCGGCGCCGGCATGATGGAGTGCAAGGCGGCGCTGATCGAGGCCAACGGAAACATGGAAGAGGCGGTGAAGCTGCTCCGGAAGCGCGGGCTGGCGCAGGCCGCGAAACGCACCGGCCGCACCACCGGGCAGGGCACCATCGGCAGCTATATCCACCTGGGCGGCAAGATCGGCGTCCTCGTCGAGGTGAACTGCGAGACAGACTTCGTCGCCCGCACCGACGACTTCAACGGCCTGGTCAAGGATGTGGCGATGCACATCGCCGCCGCGTCGCCGCGCTGGGTCCGCCGGGAGGATGTCCCCGCCGCGGAGGTCGAGAAGGAGAAGGAGATCTACCGGGCGCAGATGGAGAAAGAGGGCAAGCCGGCGAACGTGATCGACAAGATCATCGAGGGCAAGCTCGGGAGTTTCTACGCGCAGTTCGTGCTGCTCGACCAGCCGTACATCCGCGACGACAAGGTTACCGTCAGCCAGCTCGTCGCTCAGGCGAGCGCGAAGACCGGCGAGAACATCCAGATCAGCCGGTTTGTGCGCTTCCGCGTGGGCGAATCAGCTGAATAGACTTGGTTTCCGCCGCAAGGCGGACGCTGCAACGAAGGGCTCAGGCCTCCGGCCTGGGCCTTCCGTGAAATAATCGTCTTTCGATGTCTTCGGACGCCTCCCCTACCCCCATCTACAAACGCGTTCTCCTCAAGCTCTCGGGCGAAGCCCTGATGGGCGAACAACAATTCGGCGTCGACCCCATAGTGGCGACCCGCATCGCCCGCGATGTCGGGGCGATTCAGTCGCTCGGCGTTGAAACCGCCATCGTCATAGGCGGCGGCAACATCTTTCGAGGCCTTGCGGCCAGTGCGCGCGGCATGGACCGCGCGACGGCGGACTACATGGGCATGCTGGCGACGGTCATCAACGCCCTCGCCCTGCAGGACGCGCTCGAACAGCAGAACGTCCTGACGCGCGTCGTCACCGCGATCGAGATGCGGGCAGTGGCCGAACCGTTCATCCGACGCCGCGCCATCCGGCACCTCGAAAAGGGCCGCGTCGTGATCTTCGCGGCGGGAACTGGCAACCCGTACTTCACGACCGATACTGCCGCCGCCCTGCGGGCAATGGAAATCAAGGCGGAGGTCATCCTCAAGGGAACCAAAGTGGACGGCGTCTATACCGCCGATCCGATGCTGGATCCGGCGGCCACAAAATACCCGACGATCTCGTACCTGCAGGTCCTCGAGCGGCAGCTCAAGGTCATGGATGCCACAGCGATTTCACTGTGCATGGACAACAAGCTGCCAATCGTCGTATTCAATCTGCGGGAGGCCGGCAGCATCAGCCGCGTGGTGCTGGGCGAACCCATAGGGACGACGGTCTCCAACTAGAGGCAATCATGGAATTCAGCGATCTGAAAGGCATGTTTGCGGAAGTCAAGACGCGCATGGACGCGGGCATCGACCGCGTCCGGCGTGACATGGCGAACGTTCGGACAGGCCGGGCAACGACAGGCCTGCTCGACAGCGTGCAGGTTGAAGCGTACGGCTCGAAGATGCCGATCAATCAGGTGGCGACGCTCTCCATCCCTGAGCCGTCGATGATGGTCGCGCAACCGTTCGACCCGTCGCTGATGGGAGCCATCGAAAAGGCGATTCGCTCGTCTGACCTTGGCCTCAATCCGGCCAACGACGGGAAGGTCATCCGGATCCCGATCCCCTCGCTCACCGAGGAACGACGCAAGGAGCTGTCACGGCACGTGCACAAGCAGGCCGAAGAAGGCCGCAACGTCGTGCGACAGGTCCGCCGCGACGCCAACGATCGTCTCAAGAAGCTCCTCAAGGAGCACAAGATCTCAGAGGACGATGAGCGGAAGGGCCTGGATCAGGTCCAGAAGATGACCGACGATCACGTCAAGGTGATCGACGAGCTGCAGAAGAAGAAGGATCAGGAACTACTGGGGCACTAATCGCCGAACGACACCCCAAGGGCGCGAGCGGTCGTCACGAGGTCGTAGTCGAGCGGCACGGTCTTCAGCTTGCCGACGACCTCGCCGAGCGGCACGGGAACGAGGTCAGGGGGGTGGTTGGCGACCATCTTCCCGAACTGCCCTTTCAGGATCAGTTCGACAGCCTTTCCGCCAAACCGAGTCGCCAGGGTCCGATCGAACGCCGTCGGCGTGCCGCCGCGCTGCAGATGGCCGAGGACCACGTAACGTGTTTCCTTGCCGGTCAGCTGCTCGAGCTGGTTCGCGACGCTGGCACCTTCCCCGCCGAGCCGCTCGGCGTGGCTGCCGTGCGCTTCCGCGATGACCGCGGCTCTCTTGTCCCGCGCATGCGCCCCTTCAGCCACGACCACGATGCTGAACCGCGCGCCCCAGGCGTCACGGTTGCGGATGCACTGCGCGACCTGGTCGAGGTCGTACGGAATCTCCGGCATGAGGATGACGTCTGCCCCGCCGGCAACCCCGCTGTGCAGGGCAATCCAGCCGGCATACCGTCCCATCACCTCGACGACCATGATGCGCCGGTGTGCCTCCGCCGTTGAGTGCAGGCGGTCGATCGCGTCAGTCGCGAACGCCACCGCCGTGTCGAACCCGAAGCAGCTCGTCGTGCCCATGATGTCGTTGTCGATCGTCTTGGGAACACAAACGAGCGGGATGCCTTTCTTGTAGAACTCGTAGGAGATGGCCAGCGTGCCGTCACCGCCGATGCAGACCAGGGCGTCGAGCTTCATCCGCTGGAACATCTCGACCACACGATCGCCGTAGTCGAACGTGCCCTCAGGAGTCACGATAGGCTCGGCAAACGGATTTCCCCGGTTCACGGTGCCGAGAATCGTGCCGCCAAGCCGGAGAATGCCGGTGACGTCTCGGGGCGTGATCGTGCCCGATTTCTCTGGATAGATGAGGCCGTCGAAGCTGTCCTCGAGCCCGACCACCTCGATGCGCGAGTTGTGCGCCGCTTTGACGACGGCGCGGATCACGGCATTGAGGCCCGGAGCATCTCCTCCCCCGGTCAGGACGCCAATTTTCTTGATCGTCGGCATCGCGTATAGGCTTCCAACCGAAGCTCACGATGAGTTGGCAAGGTGAGCGAAGGCTGGTGGACCGCAGGAGGATCGAACTCCTGACCTCCGCATTGCGAACGCGGCGCTCTCCCAGCTGAGCTAGCGGCCCTGGTGGAGTGAATGAGGGCGCGTCAGCCGGGACGGCGTCACGGCCGCGCGCAAAATCGAGTCTATCACGCCAAAAGCGCCCGCCACTACTCCTTGGCCCGCTCGAACGTGAGGTACACGGGTGCAGCCCCGAGGAACATCAGCAGCCCGAAGGTGCCCCAGCCTGCCCGGTTGATTGCCACGAAGCGGGCATGCTCGCCCGGCTGAAGGACCACGTCATGTGTCTTCCAGCAGAGCGTATTGTGTGCACGGATGCGGTGTGGCCCGGCCGGCAGCTCATGGGAGATCGTGTCGCCATACCGCAGCATTCCGACGTCCTTGCCATCGACCGATACGAACACCTCCCGGAAGCCAACATCGTCGGGGGCGTCACGACTGACGGTGATGCTGGCCAGGTAGTTCGTCCGCAGGGACATGCGGACGAGATCGGAGCCTATGCGCCGGTCGAGGGCCGACGGCAGCGCAATCGCATCGCGCAGTTCCAGAAACACGACATCACATCCTACCGAATTCGTGCTTCAGATGTAGCTCGACGGCCACGAGGGCCCCGCGATTGCACTGTTAAAAGGCGGAGGTCCGGATAGATCCGGACGGGCCGTACGTGGAGGGGCACATGTTGGGCATTCTTGGATGGATTCTGTTCGGTCTCGTGATCGGCGCGCTGGCCAAGCTCGTCATGCCGGGCCGTGACCCGGGCGGCATCATCGTGACGATGCTCCTTGGTATCGCCGGCGCCTTGCTCGGCGGTTTTATCGGACGTGCTCTGGGATGGTACAGCGAGGGTGAGCCCGCAGGGTGGATTACCTCATTCATCGGCGCGGTGGCGTTGCTCGCGCTTTACCGCATGTTCAATCGAAGGCGGACGGCCATCCCGTAGACGGCGGCAGCCAGTCGAGACAACAATGCTGGCAGGCGGTCTCGGACCGCCCGCCAGCCAGTGCCATCAACATCACAGCGAATCCCTCTCGGCCGCGCGCATATGCTTGCGTCGGGCGCGATCCGTGAGGCCCAGCGCGTCGGCCTGCCGGCTCAGTCGATCACACCCCTCGGAAGCCTTCGACGCTTTGCGCCGGATATCGGTGACGTCTCGCTCCTCGCCATCGCTGATGCGGCTCGTCACACCGAGCTGTTGAGCGGGTTCGCGCGTATCCCGGCGGTAGCCGCCATCCTGTCGCGCTCGCTGTCACACATCACGATGGCGAATGATCGCGGCGCCATCACGCTGCGCGTCACGGTGCCGGAAGAAGCTGGTACCGCGCTCGTCTGGCACACCGGTTCGGTCACACATACGAGGCAGCTGCAGTCCCGGGCGCAGCGGCTGGGGCTGACGTTCGACAATGGCCGTCTTCTCGACAGGCATGGCGCGTCTCTCATGGCTGACACCGAGGCGAGCTTCTACGGCCATCTCGAGCTCCAGGACGTGCCGCCCGAGCTTCGCGAAGGCGGAGACGAGATTGAAGCGGCGGCACGCGGCGATCTGCCGGTGCTCGTCAGAACGTCGGACATATGCGGCGACCTGCACATGCACAGCACGTGGAGCGACGGCCGCGACAGCATCGATCAGATGGTCTTCGCCAGCCAGCAGCTCGGCTACGACTATGTGGCGATTACCGACCATTCAGAGCGATCTCTCGCATCGCGGCAGCTTGCCGCCGCTGACATCCAGCGCCAGCGGGCCGACATCGAGAAGGTGCGGGCGCGCGCCAGGCGGATGCACGTGCTGCACGGTATTGAAGTGGACATGATGCCCGACGGCTCGCTGGACTTCGATGACGAGCAGCTCGCCGGGTTCGATATCGTGCTCGCCTCACTGCACGATGACGCCGGACACGATGGCGCCACACTGACAGAGCGGTACCTGCGCGCAATACGGCATCCGCTCGTGAACGTCATCACGCATCCCGCGAACCGGACCCCCGCTCGATTTGAAGGCTATCACCTGGACTTCGACGCGCTGTTCGCCGCCGCGGCCGAAACAGGAACGGCGATGGAAGTGGACGGCGCCCCCGGCCATCTTGATCTCGACGGCGCCCTCGCACGCCGCGCCGCGGCCGCCGGCGTCATGCTCGTCATCGACAGCGACTGTCACCGCTCCGACGGCCTGGCGCGGCAGATGCGATTCGGTGTCGGTACCGCCCGTCGCGGATGGATCAGGCCCGAGCAGGTGCTGAACACTCGAAGCATTGACGAGGTGCGCGCGTTCATCGCGAGGAAACGTGCGCGACGGTGAAGCTGCGGCACCCTCAGTGAGACATGCCGGGCTCCTCGCGTGCGTCGTCGCCACGCTCGCTTTCTCCGTGTATGCGCAAACGCTCCTGCCTGGCGTGGACCTCGGCGACACCGGAGGCTTTCAGGCGGCGGTGCTGTGGCCGGAGACCAGCGCGCGCCAGGCGTATCCGCTCTATTACGGGCTCGCCCGCCCGTTCGTCCTCGCCGTCGGTCCGGACACCCCGGCGCGCAGCCTGAATCTGTTTTCAGCTCTTTGCGGAGCGCTGGCAGTCGGCCTGCTGACCTTCTTCGCGGCAGGGCTCACTCGCAGCCTGCCGGCGGGCATGCTTGCCGGACTGTTTCTCGCGTTCTCGCACACCTTCTGGACCCAGGCGGTCATTGCGGAGGTGTATACGCTGCACCTTGCGTTGATCGCGTGCTGCCTGCTGGCCTTGAAGGCCTATCAACAGCGCCCGACCGAACGACGCCTCGCGGCCTTTTTCGCCATCTACGCGGTGTCGTTTGGAAATCATCTGTCGATGATTCTGCTGCTCGTGCCGTTTGCGCTGTTCCTGTTTTCCGTTCACCCGCGCCCCGGTGAGCTCCTTCGGCCACGCACCATTGGTCTTGCCGCCGGCATCGCCGTCGCGGCAGCCCTGCTGTACGCGCCGAACTTCATGTTCATCTGGACCAACGTCGATGCGCCGCCGGGCTGGAGCGATCGCGTGGCTGCTTTCTGGTTCGACGTGACGAAGGCCGACTGGCGCGGCACGATGATGCTCGGCGTTCACAACAGCGAACTGCGCGACCGGCTCGCCATGTGGATCTGGGACGCGCGGTTTCAATTCGGTGCCGCCGGACTCGTCGTTGCGTTGATCGGAGTGCTCAGGCTCTGGACCGCCGCGCGCCCGTGGGCGATGCTGCTCGTGACGGCGTTCGTCATCAACACGCTATTCGCGGTGACCTACAACGTCGGCGATCCGCACGTGTTCTTCCTGCCCGCGCATCTCCTGACCGCACTTGCCATAGCCGGACTCTTCGCCGGATCGCGCCCTGCGCCCCGCGGCGCTGCCCTCGCGGCCGGCCTGGTCCTGATGGCCTATGCCGGCTGGCGCGCATGGGACACGTGGCCCAGCGCGACTCGCCACGGCGACCGCCGTGCGGACGTGCTCGTCGCCCGAGCCGCGGCCGGGGTCGACGACGCCCACGATGTCCTGCTTTCCGACATGGATTGGCAGAGCGAGAACGCACTGCTCTATTCGTCCCGGTACGAGCGCCGCACTCTGGCGTGGCGCCGGCTTGCCGAAGTCCTGCCCCACTTGCCGTTCCTCGTCGGCGACAACCACACCATCGGGCGAGATGTCGTTCTGGTCGGAAACGCAGCCAGTGGAACGGCCGCCGCGTTCGGATCGCTCCTGCCCCTCGCACCTGACGGACTGCCGCCTGTGTCGCTGGCTGACCGCGCGGCCAATCTGCCGCCAGGAACGCCATTCGTGTTGACGCTGCTCGAGCCGACTGGAAGCGAAAAGCTCGACACCGAGGACTTCGACCGGGCCCTCGCCTCTCTGGCGGGTGCGCAGACGCGCCGTACGGGTGCGCTCTTTCAGGTCTGGGCCGGCCTCGCGGGCGAACGTGGCGGGTACTATCGGGAATCCGACCGGCCGTTTCGAGGCAGCTTTTCAATGCTCGGCGATACCTTCACCGTCCGCATGGAATCGTGGCTGCCGTTCGAAACATTCCGCCGCGCCGGGTTCGGCCACGTGCTGAGCGGGCACCGGCCGCTCATGACCATCGAACGTGGCGTCAGCCTGCTCTGGTTCGAGCCTGACGGGTCGCCGGCCATCGCCTACGCAGCTGGCTTGTACGCGCCCAAGCCGCGCGTCCGCATTCCCGCCCTCTTACCTCAACAGGTCGCTGCGGGTGCTGGTGCTATTCTCGATCTAGCGCTCGTGCCCAATGGATGGAAATAACAATGGTTCGTAGCATTACTCTTCTTCTTGCCCTTGTTCTCGCGGCCGGAAACCTCTTCGCGCAGGCGGCGGACACGCCCGACGCGCTGGCCAGGTCGCTGCAGACGCATTACCAGTCGGTTCGCGACTTCTCGGCTGACTTCGTTCAGAGCTATCGCGCCGGGGTCCTGAAAACACGGACACAGGAGAGCGGAACCGTTGCCGTGAAGAAGCCCGGCAAGATGCGGTGGATCTATTCAAAGCCGGAGCGCAAGGAACTCGTCTCGGACGGCCGCAAGGTCTACTGGTACGAGCAGGCGGCCAAACAGGTCCAGGTCAGTGACGCGCCGGATCAGGCCAGCACACCCGATCTGTTTCTCAGCGGCAAAGGTGACATCGCTCGAGACTTTACGCCCTCTCATGCGCAGAGCCCGATCGAGGGCACCATCGCGCTCAAGCTGGTTCCACGCCGGGCCGAGCCGCAGTACGAGTACCTCGTCGTCGCGTTCGAGCCGTCTTCCATGCGGATCCGTGGCCTCATGACGCGCGACCATCAGGGTGGCGAATCGACGTTCACCTTCACCAACATCAGGGAAAACCGTGGCCTGTCGGACAAGGAGTTCGTGTTCAACAAGCCCGCCGGCGTTCAGGTCGTGACTGACGCCGGCCGCTGATTACTCGACCTTCGCGACGCGCGCGCCGAGCGACAGCAGACGCTGCACGACGTTGCTGTAACCGCGCTCGACGGTTTCGAGCGGCGCTACACGCGTCTGCCCGTCGGCCGCCAGACCGGCGGCGATCAGAGACATGCCTGACCTCAAGTCGCGGCTGTCGAGAATCCGGCCACCACGCAGCCGTGTCGGCCCGGTGACGATAATCCGGTGCGCGTCGGCCAGGAAGAGATCGGCGCCCATGCCGCTCATCTGCTCCAGTGCAAACAGCCGCAGCTCGTACATCCAGTCGTGAACGAGCGTGCGTCCTTCCGACTGCGTCGCAAGCACGGTGACGAGGCTGACGAGGTCGCTTGGAAACGCTGGCCAGAGCCCGGTGGTGATCCGGCGAATCGCCTTCGGCTTCGACGGCCTGACCTCGAACACACCGTCGTTCATGCCGCACTCGACGTTCATCCGCTTCAATACCGAAGCCACGACCTCGATGTCTTCGTTGCGTGCGCCCTCAATGGCAATCTCACCCCCGGTGATCGCCGCGACCACCGCCCAGCTGCCAGCTTCGATGTAGTCCCCGCCAAGGCAGTGGCTGCCCCCGTTCAGCTTGCCGACCCCCTCGACCTGCAGCTTTGCGCTGCCGATGCCGGAGATTCCCACGCCCATCTTGACGAGAAACTCGCACAGCTCCACGACGTGCGGCTCGGTGGCCGCGTTGCGGATTTCCGAAAGTCCCACTGCTGAAGCCGCGGCCAGAAGGGCCGTCTCGGTGCCAGTGACAGAGGCTTCTTCGAGGTACATCGAAGCGGGCTTTAGTCCATCCGGCGCGTGCAGCGCGTGATCGGGACCACCATCGTCGTGAGCTCCAAGCGCCATGAGCGCTGCCAGGTGCGTTGAGATCGATCGCCGCGCCGGAAAGTCCCCACCGGGAGGGGCGATGTGAGCCCGGCCGGCGCGCGCCAGGAGCGGACCGAGCAGGAGCACCGACCCGCGCAGCCTGCCGACGAGCGATCGGTCCGGTGACGTGGTCCGAATCGACGGGGTCCGCACGCGCAGGGTCGTGGTGCCGATGCCTTCGACCTCCGCCCCGATATCGAGCAGCAGGCGCGCCATCACTTCCACGTCGCCGATGCGCGGCACATTCCTCAGGACGCATTCCTGCTCCGTGAGCAGGCAGGCCGCCAGAAGCGGTAATGCGGCGTTCTTGTTGCCTTCGACGGAGACGCGGCCTTCCAGCCGGTGGCCGCCCTCAATCAGCAGACTCGACATCGATGCGTTTCCCCGGTCTATGACTGCAGGAATTCGAGATCGTGATGGTGATCGAAGCCCGCGAAGACCGGCTCCGGCCGAAGACCTATGCCGAACCGATCCAGGACTCCGCGCTTGATTCGCGCAGCAAATCTCAGCACATCATGTGCCGTTCCGCCACCGCGGTTCATCAGCGCCAGCGTATGTTTGGTCGAGATCCCGACGTTCCCGTCGTGATCGCCCCGGCGAAACCCCGACCGCTCTATCAGCCAGGCCGCCGACAATTTCACCCGGCCGCCATCTGCCGGGTACACAGGCGGTTGCGAGCCGGCAAGCGCCTGGACGCGATCGCGATCCGCCGTTGAAACGACAGGGTTCATGAAGAAGGACCCGACGCTTCGCGTGTCCGGATCCATCGGATCGAGAACCATCCCCTTCCGCCGGCGCACTTCCAGAATGGCATTCCTTACCGCTTCGACGTCCGGCGATGCTACACCCGCGGACTCCAGGAAGCGGGAGACGTCGGGATATGTGAGCGTCGGAGCCCCGGGACGAAGTCGAAACGTCACGTCACAGACGACGAACCGCCCCGCGTCCACTCCCTTGAACCGGCTCATCCGATACGAGAACGAGCATGCGCTCCCGGTTAGTGTCTGAAAGGCGGCGGACGAGGTGTCGTAGACGGTCAATCGATCGATGACGCTCGCGACCTCCTGCCCATACGCGCCGACGTTTTGAATTGGCGTGCCTCCGACGGTGCCAGGAATGCCTGAAAGACACTCGAGGCCCGCCAGGCCTCGTCCTACACACGCAGCGACCGTCTCGTCCCACGGTTCACCAGCACCAACCGTGACCAGCGTGTCTTCGCCCTCAGTAGTCCAGGTTTTCCCCCGGATCCCGATGTGAACCACAAGGCCACCGTAGCCTTCGTCGCTCACAAGCAGGTTGCTGCCGCCCCCGAGCACGAACACCGGCACGCCCTCGGACCGGCCCCATCGAAACGCTCGATCGACATCCGCGGCCGTCTGCGCCTCCAGGAACCACCTCGCAGGTCCGCCCACGCCGACCGTCGTCATTCCCGCAAGCGGCACCGCCATGCGCGCACCGTCCAGAGGCTCAATCGAAGGCAAGGAGCCTGGCTTCCTGCGCAACGAGCGCGGTGAGCGCCTCCGCTCTGGAACAGACACGGAACTCGACCCAGTCGCCGGGGGCAAGCTGACCCGCGAGCGGGATGTCAGCGGTGATGACTACCGCGAGCTGTGGATAGCCACCGGTCGTCTGCCGATCGGACATCAAGAGGATCGGTTCCCCGGAGCCAGGCACCTGGATCGCGCCGGTGAAAGCGGCGTCGGAGATCATTTCGCGCTCCGGCAGACGTGGAATTGGTGGCCCCTGTAGCCGGTAGCCCATCCGATTCGACTGCGGCGAGACGACAAAGCGGCTCCGCTCGAGCCCTTCCATCGCATCGTCAGGAAAGAACTCGCGTTGTGGACCTGGTATCACACGCAAACGCGCGCCACCGCCCTGCACTGCCGACTTCGCTTCTACAGGGCGACGACGTCCACCCGACGAGCGTGGTGTGCCAAGCCCGAGCCGATCGCCTTGCAGCAACGCACGTCCGCCGGCGCCACCCATCCTGCTCAGTACGTGCGTCGACCGGCTGGAGAGGACACGAGGCACCTCAATGCCGCCGTCGGCAGCCACATACGCACGTGCGCCCGACGAACGGTTCGAGAAGCGAAGTATTCCGCCCGCAGGGCACGAGACCGCCGCACACAACGGAACTCGCGCGCCGTCGAGCATCGCGCCCAGGTCAGCCCCGGTAACCGCGATCGTGGTCCGCTGCTCGAAGCGCAGCTTCGGACCCACCAGCGTCGCCTCCAGCGTGGCGGCGGATGGCTCGTTGCCGACAAGCGCGTTCGCTGTTCTGTGAGCGACCCAGTCCATCGCGCCACTGACCGGAACACCGCTCACCTGATGTCCCCATCGGCCGCTGTCCTGAACGGTCGTGAACAACCCGGGCTCGATCACCATCATCGATCGCGCGGCATTCGTCAGCTGCACCACTGGCCGAGTGAGCGCAGTCCGCTGCTGCGACACGCGCGGCTCATTCCGAAACCGCACTGAGTCTCCCGGCGCCAGCACCGCTGCCGGCTGCTGGTCTACATCGAACAGTCTCATTGGCGTATGCCCGATGATTTGCCAGCCCCCTGGCGAATCCAGCGGATAGACGGCCGTCTGGCCACCGGCGATGCCTACCGATCCCGCCCTCACCCGTTCCCGCGGGGATGGGCGGCGTGGCGCCGCAATCGCCGGATCAACCGGACCCAGGTAGGCAAACCCGGGCAGAAAGCCGAGCATGAACACGCGATAGTCGCGCTCGGTATGTTTCCTGACGACACCCTCTGTCGAGTCGCGCGCGAATGCGGCGACATCGGCGAGGTCCGGGCCCCACTGCTCCCCGTACTCGACGGGAATCTCGACCAGCCGGCCGACACTGCCCTTGCCAGTGGCTCCAGACGCACGCTCGAGGCTTGCATGAATCTCCCTCGCGTCGGCGATCAACGGATCGAAGTGAACGGCAACGGACCGGTAGGTTGAGATCACATCCCGTACGCCCGCGATAAGGTCTTCCCGGACGGCGGCTGCGATGGCGACGGCGCGCGCGTTCACTGCCGCGCCAATGACCGGCTCGAGTTCGAGGAGCAGCGCCGAGTCCCCGGCTTCCTTAATCGCCGCCACGGCCGTGCAGGGCGTCGAGCAGCTTCCGGTGAATGCCGCCGAAACCGCCGTTGGACATGAGGACGACGACGTCTCCTTCGCGGTGTTCGCGGACGATGGTGTCGATGATGTCCTCGTTCGATGGAACGTATCGCGCACGCCCGCCGTGTAAACGGATATCCGACACGAGGCGATCAGCGTCCAGCCGCTCGGCCTCCGGAAGCGAAGACCGGAACACCGCCGCAAGGACGACCTCGTCAGCCGGCTTGAACGCCACTGCGAACGCATCCTGGAATACGCGCCGGCACGACGAAGCCGACCTCGGCTCGAACACGGCCCAGACGCGGCGACGCGGATATCCGGCCCGAAGTGCGGACAGCGTTTCGTACACGGCAGTCGGGTGGTGGGCAAAATCGTCGATGACCGTCACACCTCGAGCCATGCCAACGGTCTCGAGACGGCGCTTGATTCCCTTGAACGCACGAAGTCCGGCCGCCAATTCGTCGGGCCCGACTCCGGCCCTGGCGGCCACGGCAATCGCCGCCAGCGCATTGCGAACGTTGTGGACCCCGAGCAGCGGCGACTCGAAAACGGCGTACGGCTCACCTTTGCGGCGGACCGCAAACGTCGTGATGCCGTCGCGTGTGCTCAGGTCGTGGGCCTGCCAGGTTGCTCCGTCGTTCAGACCGAACGTCTCGACCGGGCTGACTGCCGTCGACACGAGAGCGGCAGCGTCCGGGCTGTCCGTGCCCAGCAGCAGCAATCCCGTTCGCGGCACGAGATTCGCGAGGCGGCGGAACGCCAGCTTCACCTCATCGAGGTTGGCGTAGATGTCCGCGTGGTCGAACTCGATGTTGTTGATGATCGCTACATCGGGCAAGTACTTGAGGAATTTCGCGGTCTTGTCGAAGAAAGCGCTGTCGTACTCGTCGCCTTCGATGACGAAGTGACGCCCAGTCCCGACACGGTAGCTCGAGCCCTCGTCGCCGAAATTGAGCGCAATCCCTCCGACGAGCACGGTCGGGTCGAGCTTGCCGTGCGTCAGGAGCCACCCCGTCAGTGAGGTGGTCGTGGTCTTTCCGTGCGTGCCGGCCACGACCACCGACTCGGCGCCCCAGAGAAACTGGTCGCGAATGATCTCCGGCAGCGAGCAGTACCGGACTTTTCGATCAAGTACCGCCTCGAGTTCGGGATTCCCGCGCGAGATGGCGTTGCCCACGACGACCAGGTCGAGGTCGGTGGTGATGTGCGCCCCGTCGTAGCCGCTGAATGCCGGAATCTGTTCGGCCGAGAGAAAGTCGCTCATCGGCGGATAGACGTTCTGGTCGGAGCCGCGCACGTCGTGGCCTCGGCTCTTGAGGAGCGCTGCCAGCGTGGCCATCGCCGTCCCACAGATGCCAATCAGGTGGATCCGCTTTCGCTCACTCAACAGGGGCTTCCTCGATGACTAGCGACGGGTGCGGGCGGGTCACCAGCCGGACGTTGACTCCGAGAGGCACGGTCCAGCACGGTCCCGCGGTATGACCCGACGGGAAACCGAACACCACTGGTCCGCGGAATCCGTTGACGAACCGCTGGATCACGCCGCGAGCCGTGACACGCCCGTCGGGTTCGTCGCACGATCGCATCTCGCCAAACACCAGAGCCGACGCGCGCGACAGCACACCGCTCAAGTACAGCTGCGTCAACATGCGATCGATCTTGTAGGGGCGCTCATTGACGTCCTCTATGAAGAGGATCGAACCCGCAGGCGGATCGAATGCATAGGGAGTCCCGAGCGACGCTGTGAGCTGCGTCAAGGTGCCGCCGTACAGCGGGCCGGCCGCTTCGCCATCATGCAGGACCAGCAGACCGTCCGGTGAAAGAGCCAGGCCGGAGCCACCCTGAACCAGGGCCATGAAGGAGCTCTCGTCATAGCCGTCCGAACCGCGCGACAACCGGCGTTCCAGCATCGGCCCGTGAAGAGCCGTCATGCCGCACTGGCAGGTCAGCCACGACAGCAGTGACGTGTTGTCGCTGTAGGCGATAAACAGCTTCGGCGAGGCGAGGATCGCCTGCCGGTCGAGCAGCGGCAGCAGCTGGACGCTCCCGTACCCGCCGCGGGCAGCAATCAGCGCGCGAACGGCGGGATCCCGCCAGAACCGCAGAAACGCGCCGGCGCGAAGCTCGGGAGTCCCGGCCAGGTACCCGGCCTCATGAGCAAACACCGATTCGTCGTAGACAGGATCGAAACCGAGCCGGCGAAGCTCGGCCACACCGGCATCCAGCTCATCGCGCGCGCAGGCGCTCGCCGGCGACACGACGGCGACACGATCGCCGGGCTTCAGAGCAGTGGGCAGTCGGCGGCCGCTCACAGGAACCGGGACATCTCCTCGGCGATGCGTTGGTGTGCGTCGCACCCGAGCACATGCTGCAGCCTGGGCGCCTGCGCCGCGACCTCCGCGGCGAGGAACCGCTCCTTCGCTCTGCGCAGGCGCTTGAGCGCGTCCTCGAGGCGCTTGAACGGGATGCGTCCCTCCTCGACGGCGTGAACCAGGGCCTCGAGAGTTGCAGCCTGCACCTCAACGTCGCCACTGCAGATCAGCACGCCGTCGCAGCCTGCCGCAATCGCCTGCACGGCCGCTTCCGGGACCGCATAAGACCTGGCGATTGCCTTCATCTCGAGGTCGTCGCTCAGGATCACACCCTGATATCCCAGCTCCTCGCGCAGCATGTCCTGCACGATTCGTGGAGACAGCGTGGCCGGCCGTTCTTCGTCGAGCGACGGCACGAGCACGTGCGCGGTCATGATGAAGGCTACATCCGTGCGAATTGCCTCACGGAAAGGCACGCACTCTACGCGCCTGATCCGGTCCGGGGGATGTTCGACGAGCGGCAGATCCAGATGTGAGTCCACGGACGTGTCGCCGTGCCCCGGAAAGTGCTTGCCGCAGGCCGCCACGCCGTTCTCTTGGAGACCGCGCACAATCGCGGCGCCCAGCTGCGCCACCGCCTCCGCGCTCTCGGCGAGGGCTCGATCCCCGATGACCGGATTCTTCGGGTTGGTGTGGATGTCCAGGACCGGCGCATAGTCGAGCGTAATCCCGACTGCCTTCAGTTCGGCAGCCAGCGCTGCCGCAAACCGTGCGGCCAGCTCGGTGCTGCCGCTTCGCCCCAGGACCGCCATCGGCGGCCACTCGGTAAACGGCTTTCGCAGCCGCGCCACGCGGCCGCCCTCCTGATCCACGCTGACCCAGAGCGGCATCTCGCCGGCGAGCGCCTGCGTGTCGATCGACAGCTCCGCGACCTGTTCCGGCGCCTCGATGTTGCGTGAAAACAGGATGACGCCGCCGAGCGAAAACTCACGCGCCAGCGAACGGAGCTCCGGAGTGATGGTGGTGCTGGCAAGACTCCCGATCAGGAGCTGACCGATATCGCGGCGGATGGCCGAAGGCACAGTGACATTATAGAGAACGACGTTGCTCTTCACGGATCCGCGCGTACACTACCGCCGCCGGAGGCTGCGCCATGATTCTGGTCGTCGGGGCTAATGGGTCACTTGGTGGGCAGATCGCGTGGGCGCTGCAGCAGCGCGGTGATGGCGTCCGCCTGCTTCTGCGCCATGGCGGATTTCACCCGCTTCAGCACATGCCAGGCGTGGAGATCGCGCCGGGCGATTTACGCGACGCCGAGAGCCTTCGGCGAGCTTGTCAGGGAATCCAGGCGGTTGTCACCACCGCCAGCGTGTCAAAGACGGGCGGCGACTCCATTGAAAACGTCGATCTCGCGGGCAACCTGAACCTGATCGCCGCGGCCGAAGCGGCGGCCGTCCAGCACTTCGTGTTCACCTCGACGCTGAGTGCCTCGGAACAGAGCCCGGTGCCACTCTTTCGGGTCAAGGCAGAGGTCGAGCGCGCGCTGCGCGGCAGCCGCATGGCGCACACCATCCTGCAGCCTAACGCCTTCATGGACGTCTGGTTCGAGATGCTGATCGAGCGGCCCCTGGCGGCTGGGGGTCCGGTGACGCTTGTCGGGGACTCCCGCAGGCGTCATGCCTTCATCGCCCAACGCGACATCGTTCAGTTCGTATTGGCAGCGCTCTGGTCTCCGGCAGCGCGCAACGCAACCCTCGTTCTCGGTGGCCCTGCGGCTGTCACGCTACGCGAGGTCGTACACGCCTACGAGCTCGCAGGAGGGCGCCCTATCGACGTGCAGAACGTTCCTCCAGGCTCGCCGATCCCTGGAGTCCCCGAGCCTGTGTGGCCTCTGGTCGCGGCGCTCGAGACGTTTGACTCCCCCGTTCCGATGGACGCGATGAACAGGATCTACGGCGTTGAGTTGACGAGCATCGCCAGCTTCGCCCACCTCCGACAGAGCTACTTCGCGAGATCGAGTTCTATAATCCCATCCCAGTGAACATCGCGACCTCAGCTCCAACGCGCATCGATCTGGCAGGAGGGACGATCGATATCTGGCCGCTCTACCTGTTTCACCCGGGAGCCCAGACCCTCAACGCCGCGATCAGCCTGCGGGCCAGCGCCCGCATCACCCCTCGCACTGACGGCCGGATCGTGATCCATTCGGAAGACACGACGACGACCGTCGAAGCCGAACGCTGGCAGGACCTGCGCGACGAACGGCGGCTGCGCCTGTTGTCGCTGCTGGTGCACTTCTTCGAAGGCCGCGGCATCACGCTGACGACCACCAGCGACTCACCGGCCGGAGCCGGGATCGCCGGATCATCGGCCTTGAACGTCGCGGTCTGCGCCGCCCTGGCCGACTGGCGGCGGGTCCACTACGAGCCAGAAGCTCTGCTCCAGATCGCCATGAACGTGGAGGCGCAGACCATCAACGTGCCCACGGGCCTTCAGGACTATCGGCCTGCGCTGTATGGCGGCATCGCGGCGCTGGAACTGGAAGTGGACGGCGTCAGGCGCGTGCCGCTGTCCGTGGACCTCAAGGAACTCCAGCAGCGAGTGGTCCTCTGCTACACGGGTGAGCCCCGCAACTCAGGGACCAACAACTGGGAGATCACCAAGAAGCATATCGACGGCGATCGCCACATCTTCGACTGCTTCGAGCGGATTCGTGACACGGCGTCCCGCATGCGCGAGGCACTGGTCAGACACAACTGGGACGACGTCGGCGCGGCCATCTCCGAAGAGTGGGAGAACCGCAAGCGGCTCGCACCGGGCGTCACGACACCGGGTATCGAGCAGCTGATCGCGCGGGCCACACGAGCCGGCGCGACGGCCGCCAAGGTCTGCGGTGCGGGCGGCGGCGGCTGCCTGTTCTGCTACGGTCCTCCCGAGCGCCGTGGCGACATCGCCGAAGCGCTCGCCGCGGGCGGCGCCCGCATCCTCGACTACACCTTCGAGCAGCACGGGCTGCTGCGTGGATAACCGGGCAGTCGCACAGGTGCTCGGCGAGATCGCCGACCTGCTCGAGATCAAGGGCGAGAACGCGTTCAAGATTCGGGCGTATCGATCCGCCAGCGAAACCATCGCCGCCTGGCCTGATGCCGTCGCCAGGCTGGACGACGCGCAGTTGCGCGAGATTCCCGGGATCGGCAAGGACCTCGCTGCCCGCATCCGCGAGCTGGCCGCGACGGGAGCATCCTCCTACCATCGGGAACTCCTCGCGGAGTTTCCGGTCACCATCCTCGATCTCCTGCGCCTTCAGGGTGTCGGGCCGAAGACCGTCGCCCTCCTCTACTCCGCGCTCAATATCGGCTCGCTCGACGCGCTGGCGGCCGCGGCGCGCGAAGGCCGGCTCCGATCGCTGAAGGGTATGGGGCCGAAGAAGGAGGCCTTGATCCTGAAGGCCATCGAGGAGCGCGAGAAGGATGCAGGACGTCACCTCCTCTCCGACACTGCATCGCTCTCGGCGGAGCTGGTGAGCTACCTGCAGGAGCGTGCCCCCGATGTCGACTTCATTCCGGTAGGCAGCGTGCGGCGGGGATGCGACACCTGCGGCGACATCGACATCCTGGCCGTCGGCGGTGAGCCGGTCTTGATGGACGTCCTCCTGCAGCACCCGCGCGTCGAGCGCGTGCTGGGCCACGGCGACACGAAGTCGAGTGTCCGGCTGCAGGGCGGCTTTCAGGCAGACCTCCGCCTCGTCCCGGTCGAAAGCCGCGGCGCTGCGATGCAGTATTTCACCGGTTCGAAGGCCCACAACATCGTCATTCGCGATCGCGCGGTCCAGCGCGGCTTGAAGCTCAACGAGTACGGCCTGTTTACCGTCGATGACGATCGCCGCATCGCAGGACAGTCCGAAGAGGAAATCTACGAGGCGCTCGGACTCGAGTGGATCGCCCCCGAGTTGCGTGAGAACCGTGGAGAGGTTGAGGCGGCGAGCCGCCACGCTCTTCCAAGACTCGTCACGCTTGGCGACCTGCGCGGCGACCTGCACATGCACACGACGGTCACGGATGGCCGCGATGATCTGGAGCGCATGGCAGCGTCAGCGCAGGCTCTGGGCCATGAATACATCGCCATCACCGACCACAGCAAAGCGCAGGCGATGTCGAACGGGCTGGACGAAGAGCGCGCCCTTGCACATGCCGCGCGCGTCCGCGCCCTCAACGGGCGCTACGAAGGCCTCACGCTGCTGGCCGGCATCGAGTGCGACATCCTGGCCGACGGCACGCTCGATCTCTCCCACGACTGCCTCGCGCAGCTGGACTGGGTGGTGGCCTCGGTGCATTCGCACCTCGGGCAGGAGGAGTCGCAGATGACCGACCGACTCCTGAAAGCGATCGAGTGCCCGTGGGTTGACGTCCTCGGCCATCCCACGGGGCGGCTGCTCCTCAAGCGCGAGCCGGCCCGCGTGAACATGGATCTCCTCACAGCGGCTGCGGCCCGCCTCGGCGTCGCTCTGGAAATCAACGCACAGACCGCCAGGCTCGACCTGAACGACGCCCACGCCCGTCTCGCCCGTGAGCGTGGCGTGCGCCTGGTCATCTCCACCGACTCACACTCCGCGGCGGCGCTCCACAACCTGCGATGGGGCGTGCAGATGGCCCGGCGGGCCTGGGCCACGCCGGACGACGTGCTCAATACACGCGGCTTGAACGAGCTTCGCGACACGCTGCGAAGAAACAGAAGGTCCCGTGTCTGAGCACAAGAAACCGGCCGGCTTTGTTCCGCTGAAATCGGTCACCCGCGGGGCGCCGGATCCAGCAGCCGCGCTTGCGGAGATCCGGCAGATCTATTTCCGGACCTCGAAGCGCACCATCGACAACGACTTCGCGCACGCGCTCGAGCTCCTGAAGTCGCTGCCCGACGAGGCGACGCGGTCGAAAGCCCACGTCTACATGGAGGGGCTCGCCGAAATGTCCAGGGAATGGGCCAGAAGCAACAAACCCACGGCAAAGAAAAGAACGTAGGCCTGACGGCCGGCTATCGATTCAGCACGATCTTCTGGCGGGCAGTAATCCGGAGCGCCTCCGGCACGTTCTTGTCAGTTGAAATCGCCCGCAGGTCCCGCTCGCTCAGGCGGCCGAGCAAGTTCATCGAAATCGCCACCGGCGTCTTCGGATTGCGGGCGAGCGCCACGATGATGCTGTATCGCTTCGTCCACGCACGGTTATTCGCGATGATGCGAAGGACCTCCTCCGAAATGCTCGCCATCTTCGCGACGCCCTCGATTTCGTTCTCCGTCATCTTCGGGCTGCTGAGCACGGCGACGGCGACGATCTTGTTGGGGTCGCGAATGAGAATCGCGCGCTCTTCGCGCGAGCCTTTCATGGCCACCCCGATGCGCTGCGCCACCGTCATTGACGTGATGCGCTGAAGCGTTGACTGGGCGTCCTCGCCAGCCGGCGCAAGTTCGGGCTCTGGCGCGGCATCGACGAGCGGCGAATCGTCATCGCCGGCGGGCGCTGGCGCGATGGCGACGCCCCTCTCGGCAAAAAACGCCCTGAGCTCGGAGCTCACGTCGCTCCTGGCCAGGAACGCGCTGAGCGCCTCGACTGGAATCGACTGCAGGGTCGCCTCGGCCGCCGCCGCGACGTCAGAATCGGCGTCCTTCACGAGGAGGCGGAGCAGCTCGAGCTGCTCGTACGCCCGCGGTGCAAGCACGCCGCGGGCGGCAAGCAGCCGGATATCGACGGGCGCCTCCCCCCGGCGGAAGTAGTCGAGCAGCGGCGTCCGCGAGGCTTCCACTGCCCTACCAGCCCAGCTTCTTCGCCAGCAGCGTCAAGGCGATGATGATCGCGATCGGAGTCACGATGGCAAGCGCGATGACAACGCGGCGCGCGACCTGGGATGGAGGGTCGGTGTTGATCTCTTCCGATCGAGTGTACGGGCTGCCGTCGGTGACTGATGCATCAGGAAAACGGGTGATGAATTCCTGAACGGTGGCTTCCGGGTCGGCGCCTATCTGTTCCGCGTAGGCCCGCACCAGCCCGCGCGAGAAGATGCCGCCGGGAAGGCGGGAGAGGTCGTTGCGCTCCAGCGCCTCGAGCGCCCGCACCGACAGCTTCGTGTGATCGGCGATGTCCCGCAGCGAGATGCCGCGAGCTTCACGCAACCGCTTCAATCGCTCGCCGAAATCGCCCTGATCCAAAGGTCCGCCATGTTAGGACCCGCCCAAGGGCAAGTCAAACGCGCACACTATTCGTTCCACCACCGACTGCGCCGCGGCCGGCGCGGAGTCAGAGAAGAGGCTGATCGCCGCGATCCCGGCCGCGCCCGCCTGCGCCACGAGGCCGGCGTTGTCAGCGCTGACCCCGCCGACTGCGAGCACTGGAACGCTGCTCGCGCGAACGGCTTCGGCAAGTGCCGCCGTGCCCGCCGGCGGCCGTCCCGGCTTGGAAGAGGTCGCAAAGACGGTTCCGAAGATCACGTAGTCCACCGATTCGCGTGCAACCGCGACGTCGTCGCCGCCGTGAATCGACCGGCCGACGAGAAAGCCCGGCGGAACAATCGTCCTGGCTCGGCGCGCTGGAAACGAATCGCTCCGCAGATGGACTCCATGCGCACCGAATCCGAGCGCGATGTCGAGACGATCGTTCACAATCACGCGCGTGGGAGTCCCGCGCACCAGGTCCACGCATTGAGCAACAGCCGCCGACAAGACACGGTCGTCGATCCCGCGCTCGCGGATCTGAACGAGGTGCACACCGGCCCGAACCGCGGCCGCGACACGCGCCAGCCAGTCCCCGGCGGCTGCAGCAAGGCAGCCGTCCGTGATCATGCAGATCACCGGGCGCATCGCGTCATTTCTCGATGATCGACGACTGGATGGAGACCACCCCGCCGGGTACCCGGCGGGAGGCCATCAGCGACTTCAGCTCGGAGATCGCCGCGACGAGATTGACGAGCCCCAGGCCGGTCACCGCGCCCCGGAAGAAGTCGTTGGTCGTGACGATTTGCAGCAGCGGGATGATGTCGGCAAAGTAGTTTCGTTCCCAGAACAGCGACCACGGTGCGACCGTGAGCACCAGGCCGACTTCGACGTAGAAGACGATCAGCAGAAGCCGGATCATCCCCGCCGCTCCGCTTCCTGGCGCGCGAGCGTCTGAATGCGCTCCCGGACATCCCGATAATCCGGCTCGTCGGTGCTGATTTCCATCAACACGGCAAACGCGCGGACGCCTTCGCCGATACTCTCGAGTGCGAGAGCGAGGTCATAGAGCACTGCCAGGCCCGCCTCACGAGACGGCGCGGGCATCTCGGCGGCACGTCCAAGCCACTCGATGCCCGCCGGCGCCTGTCCCCTCTTGACGTATTCGCGCCCGAGCCTCGCGGCCGCAGGAAACCGGAACGCCGGATTGCGAGCCGCTTCTTCAAGGTCTTCGAGCCCTTCCTTGACCTGGCCGCGATCGAGCCGCTGCACGCCTCGTTCGTAAACGCCGGCTGTCTCGGTGACGCCGCTGTAGTCGGCGCCAGCGGTACGCCTGGCGTTCAATACGGCCTCGAGATCAGACGGATCCACCACGAGGTCGTCCTTCTGAGGGGCTGACGGCAGCGGTGCGGCCGTGGAAGGGGTCCCTAACGACGCCATGAAGTCAGTGAGGTCGATCTCGACGGGCTCGTGCGAGGCATCACTCCCCGGAACCGGTGCGGGCTCCGCACCGGATTGCGGCTCCGCCTCGCGTGCCTCGTACCCGAAGCCATGCTCCGCGGCATCATCGATGGACAGGATGTGCGCGTCGTCATCGACTGACAGCACGTGTGCATTGTCCTCGACAACGAGAAACGGTGTCTCGTCCTCGACGGCAAGAATGGGCGCCTTCTGCTCCACGGCGAGAAGCGGGGTTCTTTCCTCGTCCTCCGCGATCGGAACCGCCGCGGGCTCCGATGCTGGCTCCACAACCGGTGCCCCCGGAGCGAAGCGCTCGAGTACACGTCGAACGGCTTCATCAGGGTCGCCGGCGCCTGCGAGTTCGGCCGCCCGCCTGAGGCGCTCGGCGTGCAGCGCCGACTCCGGGGCGCCCACGAGCAGTGCCTCAGCGAGAGGCTGCGCCTCAGAGCCCTGAAGTTCTTCGAGGTACGCATCGACCAGCCGTTCGCGAGCTTGCTGAAGGGTCTCCTCCACGCCTGCATCCGCCGCAACCTCAACGAGTTTGAGGAGCGCCGGGATGTACGTCCCGTGCACGAGAAACGACTGCAGCACGTCGATCGCGCGATCCCTGTCCGATCGCTGAACCGCGTCGTTCACAACGACCACAGCACACGCGAAGGCGCGGTGGGGCTCACCGGCGCGTCCGAGCTCGCCAGCCAGGCGCAACACGTCGGCGGAACGTTCGGGCGCAACCTCCACGAATCGCGCCATCGTTGTGCTGGCGGACGCGTCATCGCCGCGCGCAAGGTCGAGCGCCGCCAGGGCGATCAGCAGTTCTGGCTCGGATCCGGCGATCTCGGCTGTCAGGATCTGCCCCGCTTCGTCGAGCTGTCCGGCGGCGACGAGGCGTTGCACGAGTTGCTGCCGGAGCCCCGCGTCCGACGGATCCAGCTCCAGCACCTGAGTCATGATGTCGAGCGCCGCGGCACTTCGGCCCGCCCGCTCCAGGTCTTCAGCGGCGGATCGAAACAACTCCGAGGCCCGTTGCGCGTGACCGAGCAATCGCGCGGCGCGCGCCCCGGTGAGCCGCGTTTCGACGTCCGCTTCCGGAAACGAGGCAAGGCGAAGCAGGCAGTCGGCAGCGCCCTGATCGTCTCCGCGCCCGCTTCGCAGTTCCCACAGCTTTCGCAGGTAGGCCCGTGCGTCGGCCAGCAGCTCTTGCGCAGCAGCGATTTCGGCAAGCCTCAGGAGCGCATGCTCGTGGTCTTGCTTCGCCTTCAGCGCTTTCTTGTAAACGGCGGCCGCTTTCGGAAAGAACCCTTCGGCGAACAGGTGATCCGCGATCTGGACGAACTGGGCGACTGCGCGATCGACGTCTCCGCTTCGCAGATAGAGATCGCCGAGCGCGTTGATGGAGTTCCAATCGCGCGGATGTTCTTCGACCAGCCGCCCGTACTCGGCGATTGCCAGATCGATCCTGCCTTCGCGTTGCAGCTTCTCTGCCTGGCGTAGCCTGGTCTCGCGATCAATCGGCACTGGGTACTGCTGGGGATGAGTATCCCATCGTATCAAACAGGGTGCCCTGCGGCTTGAACGAGCGGCGATGCAGCGACGAGTACCCGTAACGCGCAACGGCAGCGAGATGCTCGGCGGTCGCATAGCCCTTGTGATGCGCGTATCCGTAGCGGGGGTCGTGTTCGTGCTCGCGCTGCATCTCGCGGTCGCGCGTGACCTTGGCGACGATCGACGCGGCAGCGATTGCCGCGCACCGGCGGTCTCCCTTTGGTACACCGCGCTGCGCCATGAGCAGGTCGGGAATGCGGAAAGCGTCCACGATGATCATGTCCGGCAAGGGGGCAATGGCCATGACCGCCCGGCGCATCGCCTCGAGCGAGGCACGATGAATGTTGAGCGCGTCGATCTCGGCCGGCTGGACTGCGGCGACGGACCAGGCCAGCGCCTTCTTCGTGATGACGTCGTAGAGACGATCCCGCTCGAGAGCGGTGATCGTCTTCGAGTCCGCAAGATGAGGAATGTAGCGGTCGGGGTCGAGAATGACGGCGCCGGCCACGACGGGGCCGGCGAGACATCCTCGCCCCACTTCGTCGCAACCGGCGACACGATAGAACCCCCAGCGCCGCATGGCGTTCTCGAGGGTTCGCATGGCCCGGACTCGAACCATGAACTACGTCCCTTGGGCTTCCGGATTCGGGTTCTTACGCCTTCTTGGTTTCCTTCATCCGGGCTGCCTTCCCCTTCAGCTCGCGAAGGAAGTACAGCTTGGCGCGGCGGACCCGCGCCGAACGGACGAGATCGACCTTCGCGATCGTCGGCGAGTGCAGCGGAAAGATCCGCTCCACGCCCTGGCCGAACGAGACCTTCCGCACGGTGAACGAGGCGCGCGCGCCACCACGGTGCAGGCCGATCACGATGCCCTCGAAGATCTGGATGCGCTCCTTGTCTCCTTCGCGCACCTTGACGTGGACACGGACCGTGTCACCGGATTTCATGTCGGGCCGTTCGGTCAGCTGTGACTTCTCGACCACCTCGATCGCGCTCATGGCTCACTCCTTCTTCTCACGAATCTCTTTCAGCAGCTCGCGATCTTCATCGTCGAGCGTCGCTTCGTCCAGCAGGTCCGGCCGCCGTTCCAGCGTCCGGGCCAGTGCCGTCTTCCGCCGCCACCGCCGCACCTCGGCGTGGTGGCCGGACAACAGCACGTCGGGAACCTTCACACCGCCAAACTCCGCCGGCCGTGTGTAGTGCGGGTGGTCGAGCACGCCATCAGAAAACGAATCCTGCTCGACCGACTGCTCGTCGCCCACGACGCCTGGAACGAGGCGGCTGATGGCGTCGATCACCACCAGCGCCGGCAGTTCCCCGCCGCTGAGCACGTAGTCGCCGATCGACAGTTCGTCGGTCGCGACCAGTTCCCGCACGCGCTCGTCTATACCCTCATATCGGCCGCACAGCAGCACGATATGCGACAGACCGCTCATCCGCACCGCCTCGGACTGCTTGAACGGCCGCCCCTGCGGCGTCAATACCACCACCGCATCGGGTTGGCCGCGGCGCGCCCGAATCTCCTCGACCGCCCGAGCAAGCGGCTCCGGCTTCATGACCATGCCGGGGCCACCCCCGTACGGGACATCGTCAACCGTCCGATGACGGTCGGCGGTGTGATCGCGCAGGTCGTGCACCGCAACGTCTATCAGGCCGCGCGCGATCCCGCGGCTGACGACCCCTTCCGCGAGGCCGGCGGCCACCATCCGCGGAAAGATCGTGACGACGTCGAACTTCACGCTTTCTCGTTCAGCTCCAGCAGCCCGTCCGGCGGTGCGATCACGATGCGCCTCGCGGCCACGTCGACGTTCACGCAGATGTGCTGCGCGAACGGAACCAGCACCTCGCCTCGTGTGCCGCCCACGACCAGCAAGCTGCCGCCGGCGCCTCCGTCCACCCGGACGACCTCGCCAACGCGATGGCCGCCAACCGTCTCGACCTCGCACCCGACCAGCTGATGCTGGTAGTAAGTGCCCTTCCCCAGCGACCGGAGCGACGTCTCCGGCACCCTCAACTCGAGCCCGGTGAGCCGCTCGACGTCATCGATGCTGGCGAATCCTGTAAAGCCGATCACCGGCCGGCCGTTCTGCAGCCGCGCCGAGCTGATCGTCAGCGCCTCGTCTCCCCGATCCGAACGCGTCCACATCGTGGCGCCGTTCGCAAAACGCTCCTCGACGAAATCCGTCTCCGGATTGACGACGACCTGGCCGCGCAGGCCATGCGGGCGCGCGATGCGGCCGACGAGGACCATCTGCTCCCAGTCGATCATCCGTTCATCGATGATCTCAGTCGCGTATATCCAGCTGCGCCCGCTTCCCGTGCTTTTCCGCCGTGAGCGCCACGAGCATCCGCAGTGCCGCCGCCGTCCGGCCCTGCCGGCCGATGATCTTGCCCATGTCGCCGGGGGCGGTCGTCAACTCCAGCACGGTCATGCCGCGCCGCTCCGTCTCGGTCACGCGGACCGAATCGGGCTTGTCGACCAGCGCGCGGGCCACGACCTCGACCACCGCCCGTAACGGGCTCGCGTCGCCGTTGCCGTCCGCGGTCATTACTGCGCGGCCGGCGCGGCTGCCGCCGCTTCAGCGGCCGCGGACAGATCGCGCGTCACGTGCTTCGCCAGCAGCGTGCGCACCGAGTCGGACGGGCGCGCGCCCTTCTTCAGCCAGTACTGCACGCGCTCGCGGTTGATCTCGACTTTGGCCGGCTTCGTTCGCGGATTGTACGTGCCCAGATTCTCGACGAAGCTGCTCTGCAGCGCGCTTCGTCCTTCAGTGACGACCAGGCGGAAGTACGGCTTCTTCTTCGAGCCCATCCGCGTCATTCGAATCGATAACATCTACGCAACTCCAAATTCCCAACAGCTGGGAATTATCGGGTTTTTATCAGCCCCCAGGGGCCGCCCTTCTTCCGCTTCTTACCACCGCCGAAACCTTCATGCCGGCCGCCGGCCTGCTGCGGCATCGGCGGCAGTTTCATGCCCTTCATGCCCTTCATCGCCGGCAGGCCGCCTTGCCCGATCATCTGCAGCACGCGCTTCATCTCGTTGAACTGCTTCAGCAGCCGGTTGACGTCCTCAACCGAGGTGCCGCTGCCCTTCGCGATCCGCTTGCGCCGGCTGCCATTGATGATCTTGTCGTTCCCGCGCTCCTCGGCTGTCATCGAGCCGATGATGGCCTCGACGCGTCCGAGCTGCTTCTCGTCGGGACGGTTCTCGGCGGCCTGTTTCAGGTTGCCGAGTCCCGGGATCATGCCGAGCACGCTCTCCAGCGGACCCATTCGCCGGATCGTCTTCAGCTGCTTGCGGAAGTCGTCGAGCGTAAACGCGTTCTTCCGCAGCTTCTCTTCGAGCTGCTCGGCCTCGTCCTGATCGATCGCCTGCTCGGCCTTCTCGATGAGCGACAGCACGTCGCCCATGCCGAGCATCCGGGACACGATGCGATCCGGATGAAACAGCTCGAGATCCTCGAGCCGTTCGCCGCTGCCGACGAAGGCGATCGGCACGCCGACCACCGAGACCACCGAGAGCGCCGCGCCACCCCTGGCGTCGCCATCGAGCTTCGTCAGGACCACGCCGGTGACCCCGACACGGCGGTTGAACTCGCCGGCGCTCTTGATGGCGTCCTGCCCTGTCATCGCGTCGGCGACGTAGAGCAGGTCCGACGGCTTCACCGCGTCCTTGATCGCCTGCAGCTCGTCCATCAAGTCGTCGTCGATATGCAGCCGTCCTGCGGTGTCGACGATGACCGTGTCGAATCCCTTGTTCCGAGCCTCGGTCAGCGCGCCGGTCGCACGCTCGACCGGGTCCATCGTCTCGGGCGCGTATACCTTGACGTCCGCCTGCCCACCCACCACGGAAAGCTGCTCGATCGCCGCCGGGCGCCTCACGTCGGTGGACACCATCAACGGATGCTTGCCCTGACGCTTCAGCCAGTGGCCGAGTTTTCCCGAGGTCGTCGTCTTGCCGGAGCCCTGAAGGCCCAGGAGGAGCACGACACGCGGCGCCGGCGCGTCCTTGCGAAGCCCACCTTCGGCCTCGCCGAACAGCGCGAGCAGCTCGTCGCGCACGATCTTGATGACCTGTTGCCCCGGCGTCAGGCTTTTCAGGACCGTCTGGTCCATCGCCCGGTCGCGCACCCGATCGATGAACGCCTTGACGACCTTGAAATTGACGTCTGCCTCGAGCAGCGCCAGCCGTATCTCGCGCAGGGCGTTCTCGACGAGTTCTTCGGTCAGCCGGACTTCGCCGCGGAGCGACTGAAAGGCGTCCTGAATGCGGGTGCTGAGCGATTCGAACATCGAGATTTGCGATCCGGCCCCAGCCGGACCCCGAGGGTCAGGCCGTCCTATGAACACGCCCACCCCTGCGGGCGCAAACCCTTATCTTAGGCCAGTTTGACCAGATCCGGCAACAGCGTGAACGCTATAATCGTGGCGCTATGACGACTTCTGGACGAATCTTGACCGGAATCGCCGCGCTTACGATCGCGCTAACCGCTGGGGTGCGCGCTCAGCAGCAGACTGTGCCTGTCGGATCGACGCTGGGGACGGTAGGGTCCGGAATCCCGGGCGAAGGGTCTACCCCGGGCAGTCGCAACGCGCCGACAGGACCGACCCCGCGGTTATCGAACGGGCGCCCGGACTTCAACGGCGTCTGGGATCACGCCTATGTCCCCGACATGAGCCTGTCGGCGAAGAACCTCGGGCAGCAGAAAGCACCCGGGCCACTGCCGCTCTCGCCTGCCGGACTCGAGAACATCAAGAGCTACGACCCGGAGAAGGACGGCGACTATACGGGCATGTGCATGCCGTACGGGTTGACCAGGTCGTTCAATGGGCCGTTCCCGATTCAGATCATGCAGACCGAAGGGCACGTCGCCTTCCTGTTCGAGATGGGTACCTGGTTCCACGTCGTGCCTTTCAAGGACAAGCACTCCGACGAACCCAATCCCACCTGGTTCGGCGAGTCGATCGCGAAATGGGATGGCGAGACGCTGGTGGTGGACACGATCGGGTTCAACGGCTGGAGCCGTCTCGACACGCGGGGGCATCCGCACAGCGACAAGCTGCACGTCGTCCAGACGTTCCGGCGCAGCGACCGGGGCCACATCGCGTACACGGTGACGGTCGACGACCCGGTCTACTACACGAAGCCCTGGACGAACGAGCGCACGTTCACCCTGACCACCGGCGAACTCATCGAGTATTCGTGCCAGGAGAACAACCGCTCGCTCCTGGAAGGGCGGATCAAACCGTGGACGGTGCCGGGCAGCGAGCCGCTGCGCAACCCCGTGCTCGGCAAGAAGAAGGAGTAGATGACTGAGTCGCTTCTCGAGATCGCGACGACCATTGGAATCCCGGTTGCGCGCCGCCACATCTTTCTCTGCGCCGAGCAGACCAAGCCGAAGTGCTGCGACATGGAGCGCGGCATCGCGGCCTGGGACTTCCTGAAGCGGCGTCTTGGAGAGCTTGGCCTCGCCAACCAGGGAGGCATTCTCCGTACGAAGGCTAATTGCCTGCGGATCTGCGAGGGTGGCCCGATCGCGGTTGTCTATCCGGAAGGAGCCTGGTACCGGGAGTGCGATCCGCCGGCGCTGGAGCGGATCATCCAGGAGCATCTGATCGGCGGGCGGATCGTGGAGGACCTGCTCATCACATCCCACCCGTTAACCGGCGACTGATCGTGACCAGGAACGTACTCTGGCTCGTCGCCGCGGCCTGCTGCTGGCTCGCAGTGTCGACCGGCTGGAACGGCGCCTCGCTCGAAGTGCGCGCGCAGCAGACGGGGCCCGCGCCGGGCACGGAGAGCGGTTTCGCCACGTTCCAGACGCGCTGCTCGATGTGCCACGCGAATTCCGTCAGCGAGCGCAAAGGCGTTCGCGGCGCCGAGCGTGCCCCCACCACCGACGTCATCCGTCAGATGTCGCCGGAGCGGATCTACCAGGCGATCACCTCGGGATCCATGCTGGAGTACGCGAAGGATCTGAACGACATCGCCCGGGAGAGGCTCGCCGAGTTCATGAGCAGCCGGCCCATGGGAAGCGCCAGGACGGGCGGCGCGGAGCAGATGCCGAACAAGTGCGCCGCCAATCCGCCGCTGGCTGATCCGGCGAAAGGCGCCTCCTGGAACGGATGGGGAAACGAGCTCACGAACACCCGGTTTCAAAACGCCGGCGCCGCGCGCCTCCCTGCGGCGCAAGTGCCGAAGCTCAAACTCAAATGGGCATTCGGGTATCCCGCGGGCGTGTCATCGAACGGCCAGCCGACGATTGCAGCGGGACGGCTCTTCGTCGGCAGCGACAACGGCTACCTCTATTCGCTGAACGCGAGATCAGGCTGCGTCTACTGGTCGTTCGAGAACGGATCGATCATCCGCAACTCGCCGGTCGTGGCACCGATCACCGGCCAGGGCGCAGCCCGCTACGCCGTCTTCTTTGGTGACGGACACGCCAACGTCTATGCGCTCGACGCGCAGACAGGCAAGCTGCTCTGGAAGACGCGCGCCGACTCCCACTTCGTCGCACGCATCACCGCCGGCGTGAAGTACTACAACGGCAAACTGTTCGTCCCGGTCTCGTCATCCGAGGAGTTCAGCAGCGGCAGCCCGGGCTACTCGTGCTGCACCGCACGCGGCAGCGTCGTTGCCCTCGACGCCAACACCGGGAAGCAGATCTGGAAGGCATGGGTCATCCCTGAAGAGCCCAAACCGTACAAGACGATGGCCAACGGCGTCGTGCTGTACCGGCCTGCGGGCGGAGCCGTGTGGAATTCGCCGACCGTCGATCCCGTCCGCAACGCCATCTACTTCGGCACTGGCGACGCCACGACCGCACCGTCGCCGCTGACCACGGACGGCATCATGGCCGTGGATATCGAGACGGGAAAGTTGTTGTGGTCGTATCAGGCCACCGCGAACGACGTGTTCATGGGCGGGTGTGGCGGTACCGAACGAAGCGAGGCGTGCCCGACGCCGATGGGCCCGGATATGGACATCGGCAACTCGCCAATCCTGATCACGATTGCCAATGGCAAGCGCGTGCTGCTCGGGGGCACGAAGAGCGCCGACGTCTTCGCGCTGGACCCCGACAACAAGGGTGCCCTTCTCTATCGAGTGAACGCTGCCGGGGGGCCGATCAACATCACCGGCCGCGCGGCGCGCGGCTCGATCGTCTGGGGCGGTGCGGCCGGCGACCAGCTCGTGTACTACGGTGCCGGCGGCGCGGGACTCGTGGCCATGAAGCCCTCGGACGGTGAGATCGCGTGGTCGTTCACGGGTCCGCCGCTCGCGGCCGGCGGGCGGGGCGCCGGGCTTGGCGCTGCGCCAACGGCTATTCCAGGAGTGGTCTTCGAGGGCGCGGGCGACGGCCGGCTCTTTGCCGTGTCGTCAACCGACGGAAAGCTGCTCTGGCAGTTCAACACCGCTCAGGAGTTCAAGACAGTCAACAACGTGATGGCACGCGGAGGTGCGATAGCCACCTCCGGTGCGGT
>DATLLQ010000249.1:0-22023 GCA_035537775.1 Vicinamibacterales bacterium
TCGAGGCGGACAGAGGGGGCCCAGCCAAGCTTCTGCTTGATCAGCGTGTTGTCGCTGTTCCGCCCACGCACACCCTTTGGCGCGTCCAGCTTGTATCGTCGCCGAAGCGTGACCCCGGCGATCGACTCGACGATGTCGACGAGCTGATTGATGGTGACGAGCTGGTCGCTGCCGATGTTCAGCGGTTCCGTCACGGCGCTGTTCATCAGCGCCTGGGTGCCGACGAGGCAGTCGTCGATGAATGTGAAGCTGCGCGTCTGCTCCCCGTCGCCCCAGATCTCTATCTCGCCGGACCCTGAGAGCTCCGCTGCGATCACTTTCCGGCACACAGCGGCCGGTGCCTTCTCGCGTCCCCCGTCGTAGGTGCCGTACGGGCCGTAGACGTTGTGGTAACGCGCGACGCGAGTCTGCAGGCCGAAGTCCTCGGTGAAGTGCCGGCACATGCGCTCGCTGAACAGCTTCTCCCAGCCGTAACCGTCCTCCGGCATCGCCGGATAGGCATCTGGTTCCCTCAGCGGCGTGACGGCGGCCGTCGTCTGCTTTTCCGCGGCATACACGCAGGCGGAGGATGAATAGAAGAATCGTTTGACGCCCGCCTCGCGCGCGGCTGCCAGCATGTGGGTGTTGATCAGCACCGTCAGCATGCAGAGCGCCTTGTTCAGCTCGATGAAGCCCATGCCGCCCATGTCGGCGGCCAGGTTGTACACGAGGGCGGCGCCCTCGCAGGCGCGCTCGCACGCGTCCATGCGGCTTAGATCCAGGCTCAGGTTCTCGACGTCATCGAAGCGCTGATACCAGTGGTCGAGCGGCTTGATGTCGATGGCACGGAGCCGCTTGTATCCCTGGCGGCGAAGGTCGGCGATAAGGTGGCCGCCGATGAATCCACCGGCGCCGGTAACGACGATTAGATCGGATTTGGACGTATCAGACATGCACCAGGAATCAGGCGAACTGTGGATTCGCTGCCGTCGCGCCCTGGCCAAGGTAGATCAGGTTGGCAACGCTGCCGACCTCCTCGCGGGCGAACAGGCGCCAGCAGTCGATGACCGTCAGCTGCGGCGTGCGTGTGAAGGCCGCGGACGGTATCGAGCGGAACTCCGGCCAGGGCGTCATCACGACGACGAGCGCCGATCGGCGAACACAGTCGGCGGCAGATTCCGCGGCCATGAACGAACTCGACAGGGCGGCGCGTGCGTTCGGCAGTGCCTTGGGGTCGTAGCCGATCACGGGGTAGCCCTCTTCCATCAGCCTGGCCGCGAGCGCCACGCCCTGGCTCTGTTCGATCACGGCCGTATCGGGCTTATAGGACAGGCCAAGAATGCCGACTGGTCCAGGCAGCTGAAGCCGGCCGGACACCGCGCCGAGTACGCGTTCCACCTGGTACCGATTCACGATGTCGGTGGCTTCGGCCAGTTCGGCTCTTGCCCCAACCGACCTCGCCAGTGCGGCAAAGGCGACGTTGTCGCGCGGAAAGCACGGACCACCGAAGCCGATGGCGCCCCGCAGGTATTTGTTTCCAATCCGCGTGTCCGATCCGACCGCCTGTGTCACCACGTCAACGTCCGCCTCGGGAAGGCGATCGCAGATGTCCGCGAGCATGTTCGCGTAAGAGATCTTGGTGGTCACGAACGTGTTCACCGAGATCTTCGTCAGCTCGGCGTTGACGAAGTTCATGCGCCGCACGGCCGGCTTATTGTCGCAGCTTTGCTGGTAGATGCGCTCGAGCGTGTCGCCGGCCTTCGCGTCGGACTCACCGATGAGGATCACGTCGGGTGAGAGCATGTCGCGGACGACGCTGCCCAGGGCGATGAACTCGGGGTTATAGCAAAGGCCCAGTTGTGATCCGACCGTCCTCCCGGACGCAACTTCGAGGGCCGCCCGGATCTCGCCGCCTGTGGATCCCGGCATCACGGTGCTCGTCACGACGACCACGTGATAACCCGATTTGCGGCGGAGGCCTGCGCCAACCACTTCCATGGCGTTCAGGATGAAGCCGTTCTGGAATCGGCCCGCTGCATCACTTGGCGTCGGCACGATGATGAAGGTGACATCGGTCTCCGCGACGGCGGCGCCCGCGTCCATCGTTGCCCGGAGCCGTTCTCGATTGGAGTCGATCAGCTCCTGAAGCCGGGGTTCATCGACCGGCGCTTCGCCCCGGTTGATCGCCTCGACGAAGGCCGGGTTGAGGTCGGTGCCGACCACCGAAAATCCCTTGCTTGCGAACACGGCCGCGAGCGGGGAGCCAAGTTTGCCAAGTCCAACGACAGAAATCTTCATGCGGTTCGCCCCGAGGGATAGGGTCCAGGTCTGGACCGGACCTCATTTGTGATCTCCGACGAATGCCGAGTAGGCCGTAGGGCGGCAGTCAGTATACTCCTCGAACCTTCATGGCCGACCTCACGGCGTGGAAAACGTTGGGCCGCCAGGTCGTTTTCAGTGGCGGGCCGCTTCATGAAGTAGCGGTCGAGTCGGTTCGGCTGCCCGACGGCCGGGTGGTGCCCGACTATTACGTCATACGCCTGCCCGACTACGCGCTCGTGTTTGCGGAGATGGTGGATGGGCGCGTGCTCATGCTCCGGCAGTACAAGCACGGTCCGCGGCGCGTGTGTCTGACGTTCCCCGGTGGAGCGATCGAGGCTGGCGAGGCGCCGCTGGCGGCGGCCCGGCGGGAGCTGCTGGAGGAGTTGGGATTAGTCCCGGCGACGATTGAAAGCCTGGGGGCATTCGTCACGAACGCCAATCAAGGTTGCAATACAGCGCATCTGTATCTGGCGCGAGGCTGCCGGATCGTCGCCGAGCCGACGTTGCGAGACCTTGAAGACTCGGAGGTCGTCCTGATGGATCCCGCGGCGCTGGCAGATCCTGACCGTCTTCAGGAGATCGGTCTGGCAGCTCATGTCACGTTGCTGCTGCTGGCCCTTCGCGCTGCGTAGTACACTGCCGCCGCACGCGCAGCATGCACTCAACGACAAGCGAACACACGGCGTTCAGCAATCGTTCCATTGACAACGTTCGGGAGTACTGGAATCGCCGGCCATGCAACATCCGGCATTCGACCGAGCCGGTCGGCACCCGCACTTATTTCGACCAGGTTGAGGCTCGCAAGTACTTCGTCGAGCCGCACATCCCCGGCTTTGCACAGTTCGAGCGATGGAAGGGAAAGCGGGTCCTCGAGGTCGGCTGCGGCATCGGCACCGACACGATGAACTTTGCGCGCGCCGGTGCGCAGGTCACGGCCGTGGATCTCTCCACCGCGTCACTCGATCTGGCGCGACGACGGGCCGAGGTCTTCGGTCTGCAGGACCGCATCACCTTCGTCGAAGCCAATGCCGAGCAACTCAGCGAGTTCGTGGCGCCGGCGGAGTACGACCTGGTGTACTCGTTCGGCGTGATCCATCACACGCCGCATCCTGAGCGTGCACTGGACCAGATCCGCCAATTCTTCTCGGGACCGCAGACGACGCTGAAGCTGATGGTCTACAACCGCTGGTCGTCGAAGGTGTTCGGCATCCTGTTTCGTGAGGCGCACGGTGCGTTCTGGCGCCTCGACGAAGCGGTGGCACGGAGCTCCGAAGCGCAAACGGGCTGTCCCGTCACGTATACCTACACTCGCCGCTCGCTGGCGCAGTGGGTCGAATCGTCCGGGTTCGTCGTTGAGGAGCTGTTCGCCGATCACATCTTCCCGTATCGCATTCCCGAGTACGTGAAATACCAGTACGTGAAGGCGTTCCCATTCAACATGCTGCCGTCGCCCGCCATGCGCGCGCTCGAGCATGGACTTGGGTGGCACCTGTGCGTCACCGCCCACGCGAGGAGCGACCACTCAGATCGCCGATGACGGGAGCGGCTGATTCCGGACCGTACCTCACGTTAGTCTTCACGGGGCGCAACGACGACTTCGGCGGCGACTTCAACAAGCGTTTCTTCCGGGCACTGCGGTTCAACCACGAGCGTCTCAGCGCAGCCGGCGTGACGCACGAGTTCGTGTTCGTGGAGTGGCGGCCACTGGCCGATCGACCCTATCTCGCAACCGTACTGGGCGAGGCCTTCGAGAACCTGGATTCCTCGCATCTGCAGTCCTTCGTCGTCGATCCCGCGTACCACGACGCCCTGTCGCTCAATCCAAGAATCCAGTTCCAGGAGTTCATCGCCAAGAACGTCGGAATCCGTCGCGCCCGCGGCCAGTTCGTTCTCACGACGAACACCGACATCTACCTCGGGCGCGGAGCCGTCGACTTTCTGGCGGCCCGCTCGCTCGAATCCGGGGTGCTGTATCGCGCACCGAGGTACGACGTCAAGGACCACAGCGACACCACGTTCATGGACTGGGATGTGCTGCATGACGATCGGAACTGGGAGGAGGTCAACTCGATCAGGCCGCCGTATTTCACCAATGCCTCGGGAGACTTCCTGCTGCTCGATCGCGCGTCGTACCACGAGCTGCGCGGGTTCAACGAGGTCTATCGGAACGCCAAGATTCACATGGACGGCAACTTCTGTGTGAAGGCGCATGCGAGCGGCTTCCAGCTCGTTGATATCGGGACACCGGTGTTTCATGTCGGTCGCGGGACGCTGAACGCGCAGCGCGCGAACTACCGGGAGAGGCCGGGGGATGCGCCATGGGGCGACATCGGATGGAACAGCGAAGTGCTCTACATGAACGGGCCGGAGTGGGGGCTGGGTGAGGCGCCGGAGCGGCGCATCGACGCACGGGTGACCCGGCTCGATTTCGACTGGCGCGCGGTCAGCCCGATGGTGCAGTTGAAGCGGGTCGTTTCGCCAGGCGAGCTTGCTGCTTCTCGACAAAGCGCCGCACGTCCTTGAGTGCGGCGGGCGCGGCCTGGACGTTCTTCGCACCCTCACGGGCGACCGCCCGCAGATGCACGAGCGCAGACGCGTACTCCTCGAGCAGAAGGCGCATCGCCACTTTGTCGAGCTCGTCGGTCTCGAGTCCCGTCCGCTCCTCGACTTCGCGCGTGAGCCGCTGAATCCTGTCGAGCCGCAGGCTGGCCAGATGTTGTTCGACGGGATCGGATGCGGGCGCATGGCGCCGTGCGCTCGCGTCGTTCAGGATGAAGGAGAGCCTGGCGAGCCTCGACGCGAAGTCGTTCCCGCTGCTCACAATCTCCCTCGTCGTCCCGGGCGCCGCATCGAGGCGTAGTATACTCGCCGCCTTCGCAGGGCCATCCGCACATCAGTGAAGAGACTCGTCATCAAGCTGCTGGCGGCAGTCGGGCTCGCGCCCGCGGGCCGATACGCCATGGCGTCGCGGCAGGCGCACAAGCTGGGCAAGGAGGCTCGTGTCTGGAAGAAACGCGCCGTCAAATCCGGCGCCCGGGCCACGACGCTCGAGCAGCAGCTGAAAGATCAGGTGCATCGCCTGAAGGAGGCGCGGGCAGCCGCCGAGCAGAAGGCCAGCCTGACGGGTCGTGATGAGGCCGAGTGGAAGGCGATGCAGTCGCGGCTGGCCGAGTCGGAACGGGCGCTTGCCATCGCTCGTGAGCAGCTGATGGCGATCGAAGTAAAGCTCGACATCCTCGAGGGTGCCGCCAACGTCCTCGACGCGCGCACTCGCTCCGCAGTTCAGCGATAGCAGGGTAGGCCGAGCGCCTGATACGTGCTTCTCGGCTCCAGACGATTGTTCACAAGCACCGAGAACTCCCTGTCTCCGTCAAACGACGCGCGAGCGGCTTCCCGGTAGTTCTCGCGCACGTATCGATAGACGTGCGCGAACCCCCTCTGAATCTCTTCCTCGGTCACCATGCTGATCAGCACGATCGGCACCCGCTGCTGTCGCATCCGCTCGATCGTGGCCAGCTGCTCCTTCTCCGACGAATGCCAGCCCTCCTTCAGATAGACCTGTCTGCCGGCAAACGGGCGCTCGGCATAGAACGCGACCTGCGGCTCGAATCCCCCCGCCAGTACGCTATCCGACGGCCGCGTGCACTCGAGCACGTACCGCGTCAGCCCGCGGATGCCGGCACTTCCTTCCGGCGCATACCACTCGATCGGACGCATCCGGACACTGCGCGTCACCTCGCGCATGCGGTTCATGACCGCTGATGGACCCGCGGGAACTCCACTGGTGACGAACCGTTCGCCGGTTTCTCCGAACGCTGCTGCGCTCCACAGCGTGATCGCACCCACAACGATCACCGCCCCGCGCACGGCGTGACGACGCGTCCGCCACGCCAGGGCGGCAATCCATGCGCCCAGCACTGCGGTCGGACCCGCGACGTCAGGCAGCCGCGAGTCGGGCGAGTTGCGGATCAGCGTCTGATGAATGACCAGGCACAGCACGGCGGCCGTGCCGATGGTTGTGCCGTCGAACAGCGTCAGCGTGCCGCGTCGCCATTGCACGACCAGCATGAGGAGGGCGACAACGGGCACGAGCACGGTGGCGTAGTACAGCCACACGAGCGCGTTGGCCGGCGTCAACACGCGGGGCGCGATTCGCAGGCGCAGCGGTGGCACGCGGTTGCGCATGCGCTGGATCCACGTCTCTCGTACGAGCGGCTGAAAGGCCTCGCGATCGATGTTGTGCGTGTCCGCGATCAGCGGATCGCCGACGAGCGCCTCGAGGGTCTCCCGGCGGGTGTCGCCAGGGATATAGCTCCAGGTGCCGCCGTCGCGGATGCCCTCCTGCAACGCGTATCGCGTTTCGCGCTCCCGCCGTTGCTCCTCACTGGTGTCGGGCATCCATCGAACCGAAATCCTGGGATGGGACGGCGGATCCAGGGCGATCCATGGCTGCTGCCGGTCCAGGCTGAACGGCATCGCCAGGACACGCGCCGTGGTCAACGTCGTGCGCCCCGACAGGGTGGATGACACGAACGCCGGCAGCCCAACCGTCCATTGGACGAATAGCAGAAAAGGGAGCAGCAGCACGACGACAACCGCCGCGAAACGGATGGCGACAGCCGGAAAAGCGCGGATCCGGTCGACGTTTGCGAGCAGCAGCGCGATGCCGGCCGCCGCGCCTATGTAGAGCCCGTGGTCGAGGCGGAACAGCATGGCCACGGCCGTCAGGCACGCCAGCGCCACGGCCGCCGCCGTCGTCCGGCGAGCGGCGTACTGCCAGATGAGCACCAGCGCGAGCGGGTAGAGAAAGACCTTCGGGTAGTTGTAGAGGCGGGGAAAGAGGAGGACGGTGACGATCGTGGCGAACAGCGCGAGCGTCATCGAGCGGGAGGTTCGTGCGGCCAGGTAGAACGTCAACGCGGCGCCGACAGCGACCAGCGTGACCGTCAGGACGGCCTCACCGAGCAGGTTCTGTCCTGATAGATATAGAGCCGCCGCCGAGGCGTAGTAGTGCAGCGGAAGACCGGGATCGAAGAAGTCGCGGACCGGCAGCTCGCCGATCAGGATCTGGCGCGCGCGTGTGAGGTGAACGAAATGGTCGTTGGTGAAATCGATGGTCAGCCAGCGATAAATCCACGTGATCCCGAAGACCGCAACGGTCGCGGTCCACACCGCCCAGCGCACCATGGCACTATAGGGAGCGGCATTCCCATGAGTCAACGTGTTATCCGCCCCTGGGTGGTGCCAGCGGTGTGTGCGCTGGTCCTGACGTCCATCCTGGGCATTGCGCTCCTCAGGCTCTCCTGGCCGTTCGTCGACCTGTACGCCTTTCTCTACCGGGCCGCGTCGACGACGTGGCGTGAAACGATCGTCAACGCGTTTACCGCGGGCGTCGAATACCGGCCCCTCATGACGATCGGCGTCAAGCTCGCGCACCAGCTGGTGGGCCTGCGTCTGTGGCCGTATCAGGTACTCCTGATCCTGCAGTTTGCGGCGCTGCTTGCATGCCTGGTCTGGCTCTTCAAGGCCGACACCTACCGCCGGGCGGCCGCCGCCTGCGTCGCGCTCGCCTGCCTCGCCGGTCTGCATTCCTCGCGCGTGATGTTCACGTTCGCGCCCTCGCTGAACAACCATTCGATGACCGCGGTGCTGCTGATGGTGGCGGTGCTGCTGGCACTGGCGCCACGTTCGCGGGCCGTCGAACTGGCGTACCTGCCTTTGACGCTTGGCGCCCTGCTCATGCTCGAATCGGGCGCGCTGATTGTGGCGGTCATGCTGGTGCTGTGGAAGGTCGGCGCGCCTGGCGCAAGCACCCGGGCTCTCACAGCCACGCTCGCCGGCGCCGCCATCTACGTCGTGGTTCGCGTCGGCCTCAGCGCGCAGGCAGGGGCTTCCACGTACACCGAGACGGGCCTCGGCTTCGCCGATGTTGATCCCGGCCGGCTCGACCAGATCTTCGGTCAGGCGCCCTGGCTCTTGTGGATCTACAACGTGGTCGCGAGCCTCTTGAGCGTGCTGGTATCGGAGCCGCGCGCGGGCAAGTACCACCTCATCGAATCGATCCTGCACGGGAACGTTCCCGCCTGGACAGCGGTCCACGTGATCACGTCGCTGGTGACCACGAGCGTGGTGGCGTACGCGTTGGCGACGTCGCGCATCGCCGAGGCCAGAGACCGGCAGATCGCGGCTGCGGGGTTGACGCTTCTCACCGTCGGCAGCGCGCTCGGCTTCCTCTACACGCGCGACCGGATCATCCTCTGGGCGGGTATCGGCTACGCGATGCTCGTGTATGTCGCACTGGTGGCGCTGCTGGACAGTCATGAGCGCCGGCGCCGGCTCCGGCCCGGATGGGCACCTCTCCGCCTCGTCGTCGTCACGTTTGCCCTGCCGATTGTCGCGGCCGGGTGGCTGGTCAGGACGGGCGAGGCCCACCTCCAGTTGCGAGACACGGCGTGGGAGAACTATCAGGAATGGACGACCCGGTACGAGGAACTCGGCGGCCGCTCGCGCCCGCAGACCGACATGCTCGAGCTGCTGAGAGCAAAGGCACTCGCTCAGCCGCCCGCTGATCCCAGGCGCGATCCCCAGTGGACCTACACGCTCTTCGAACGTGAGTTCGAACGCGCTCCGGTGCCGTAATCCGCGGCCTAGCGCATCCGGTCTTCGACGTGTATCACGCCGTCGACCTTCGCCGAGATTTCCATGGCACGCGCGCGCTGGTCCCTGTCGGTCTGATCGCTCATCAGCCGGATGCTGCCGGCGTTCGAATCGATTTCGATCGGAACGCTGCCAACGAGCGGGTCTGCGGTCAACGCGGCCTTGACCGCCGCGACGATCGCCTTATCGCTGAGATGCATCTCGTCGACCACGTCCTTCACGCCGTCAACCGATCGCGTCAGCTCCACGGCGCGCCGCTGCTGTTCGCGTGACGCCACTTCGCCGGCAAGTCGAACGACGCCACGCATGATGCTGATATCGACACTGAGGGAGGCGGTCTGCGGGTCGCGGGAAAGCCGCTGATCGACGGCGATCTGCAGAGAGGGGTCGGTCGGGCCGCATGCGGCCGACCACATGGTGAGCCACGCGAGGGCGGCGCAACGGCCTGAGCGGACCCGCAACATCGATGGCATGATACAGCGCTGATGATCACGCCCGTAGGAACGTCGCCAAGGCGTTCCGGAAGAGAGGGACGAGTCGATCTGAGAGTGGCGGTCACAGCGTCGCTTACCGGAGCGCTGGCCCTCGTCTTCTCGTTCGTCACCTACGTCTTTTCCGACGATCACTTCGGGCGCATCTCACCAGGCAGGCAGATCAGCCGGTACGGCGAGCTGCCGTTCCGCGACTTTTTCGATCCCGGATATTTCCTGACCGAACTCTCTTCGGCAGCCATGCAACGGCTGTTCGGCGACAACCTGGTCGGCGAAATGATCCTGACGTCGTCATTCGTCGCAGCGGGTGCAGTCGCGATTCTGCTGCTGGTGCGTCGGGCGACCGGCTCGCTGCCGCTCGCGGTCGTCACTGCTGTGGCGGCCGTGCTCTCGTTCCGCCGGCCCTACGACTACGACAAGTTCCTGTTCTATCCTCTAGGCCTCCTGGCGTGCTGGCGGTACATCGACACGCGGTCGGTTCGAGATCTCGCACTGGCCGCCGCGGTTGCGGTAGTGGCGGGCTTGTTCAGGTACGACAACGGGCTGTTCATCGGCGCCAGCGCCGTCGTTGCGGTTGCGGTCGTTCACCTGCGTGACCGCCCGCTGCTCGTCAGGCGTCTCGCGCTGCTCGCTGGAGCAGCCGCGATTTTCGCGGCACCCTATGCGCTCTTTCTCCAGATGAACGGCGGGCTCGAGGACGCGCTCGATCAGATGGCGACGTACGCGAGGCACGAGGGCGCTCGAACCAACGTCGCCAGGCTGCCGTCGGGGATACTCCGGGAGTTTCGCATCGCGCCGATGCCTCCGCCTCCACCCGAACGCGTACAGGTTCGCTGGGCGCCTGTGGACGATCAGGCGCGTGCGGCCCTCGAGTCACGGTACACACTGCACGGCGGTGTTGTGCATGGCGATCCAGCTGATCGCATCAGGGAGTACGAGATCGGCAATCCCAGCCCCGACAACCTGCGGGCGCTCGTCAACGACGCCGCAGTCGTCGACACCGGGATGATCGACCGCTCCAGGCTCACACTCCTCCCGCAGGAGTCGAGACGGCTCCGCGTGTGGCGGCTTATCCCGTTTCTCGGCCGCTTCTCGCTGTCCTGGAGCTCTGAAGGGGCCGCGGCGGCCAGTTACTACATCGTGCTCGTGACGGCGCTGGCCGCGATTGGATTGCTTGTACGTTCCCGTTCGGCCGATCCGCAGGGCGACCGGGCTCGCATCCTGAGCGCCGCCGCGTTCACGCTGCTGACGCTGGCGCTGGTGATGCGCGAACCGGTCATCGCCCGCATCGGTGGGGTGATCGGTCCTCCCGCGGTGCTCGCGGCCTGGCTGTGGCACCGGAGCATCCGGCTACGACTGACCCGCGCCGTCGTGGCGGTAAGCGTTCTCGCCACGCTGGCAATTGCGACGGATTGGGAATGGGGCATCAGGCGCTTCGAGAGGCGCATCCCCATCATCGAGACCCTGGCGGCCTCGTCGCTGGAGGTTCCACCCCCAACCAGCGAACTGCCCAAGCCCAAGGTGGCTGGCATCGTGGAGTATCTTCGCCGCTGCACCCGGCCGGACGACAGGGTCTATGCGGGGTGGTTCATTCCGGAGCTGTACTACTTCAGTCAGCGGGCATTCGCCGGCGGGATGGCTGAAACGTTCGGCGGCCATTGGAGCGATACCGGGCACCAGCGGCGCATCGTGTCGAAGATGGAATCGGAATCGGTGCCTGTGGCGATTCTTCTGAGCGCCGGGCTCGATGATTTTCACCAGACCTACCCTGTGCTCGGTGACTACCTGAGCGCCCGCTACGATGAGGCTGGCTCATTGACGTTTGGCGATCCCGATGGAACGCTCTACACGTTGTTGACCCAGCGCTCGCGTGTGCCCACCGGCACCGATCCGGTCTTCTCCGTTCCCTGCTTCGCCGCGCAGCCGTGATGCGCGTCGACCCTCGCCCCCGCGAGCACTGGGTCGGTATAGCGATTGCGGCTGTCGCCGGGCTGCACAAGGCCGTGCTGACTGCCACGCCGGTCAACGACGACTATCAGCATCTCGCGTACTCACGGCAGTTCCTGGGCGGCGACTTGCCCTTGCGCGACTTCTGGGACATCAGCACGACGCTCCAGCATGTGCTCAGCGCAGTGTCGCAGCTGCTGTTCGGTCAGCGCCTGCTCTCGGAGGCGATCCTCGTCGGCGTCGCCACGGCAGTGGCGGTCTATCTCGTCTTCCGGGTGCTGCAGCAGATGACCGGCTCGGTGGCGATCGCCGCGGTGTGTGCCGCGTTCTTCATCGTCGCCGTTCCGCGCACGTATGCCTATCCGAAGTGGATCGTCTACGGGGTGGCCAGCTGGCTGTGGTGGAGCTATGTGTGGTGGCCATCGACACGGAAGGCCATCGCGGCGGGATTGTCCGCTGCGATCGCGTTCTACTGGCGGCCCGATCACGGCGGGCTCGTCGCGGCTGGAGTGGTTCTGGGGATGCTGGCGGCTCATGGCTTTTCGTTGCTCGCCCTCCGCCGCGTCGCACTGGCCGGCGGTGTCGCGTTCGCGGCGGCGCTGCCGTATCTGCTGTTCGCAGCCGTCCAGCTCGGTCCACTTGGCTTCGTACGCGCCGAACTCGCTTCCTTCTCGGACGAGCACGAGCGCACGCGCAGCTCACCGTCCTGGCCGCTGCGTGCGGTGGACGATGTATTCCGGCGCGAGACCCAGGCCGTGTATGCGCCGGAAATGACGCTGCGGTGGAAGGCAGACATTCCTCCGCGGGAACGTGCCGCGGCTCTGGAGAAATACGGACTGACGCCCGTCGCAGCCGACGGACCGCAGGCCCAGCGCGTCAAGCTCTCGGACCAGTCGCTGGGTTCGCTGCGAGTCCTCATTGAGGATCCCCGCGTCGAGGACACAGCGGGTGTCGAACGGGGACCCGGACTCTTCACCTGGAGCCAATGGCCGCTATGGGATCGCATACGGTTCCGGGTGGCCCCGCTGCGGTTCACGCTGCTGCCGGGAATCGATCAGCAGATCTTTGCTGGCATGGCGGCGGCGATGATCGTGCAGGCGATGCCGCTTATTGCGGCGCTGCTGGCCGGTCCGTCGCTGCGGCGTCTGCTGCCGCCGGCCGTCACCCCGAGGCCGCTCCTCCTCTTTGCGGCATTTGCCGCCATCGTCAATCTCGGGCTCCTGCGCGACCCATATGAATCGCGTGTTGCGGACGTCATCGTGCTGCCGGTGATTCTCTTTGGCGTGCTTCTCGCCGTCATGCTTCGCCCGGGCTATCCGGCCCTGGTGCGATGGCCGCTCCGCGTTGCGGTCGTGCTGATGATGCTTCTCGCTGTGAAGAGTCTCGCGGTGGCAGGCGAGTTCGGCGAACGGGTGGAGTGGCTGTTCGGCGATGGCCGGTCGATGGCCCGGGCGAAGGGAGCGTGGCGGGAAGTAGGCGCCCGTCTTCAGGCGTCACCGCCGTCGCAGTTCTGGCCCGCCGGCACGGGACCGGTCACGGTGCGGCTCGCGGAGTACGTCCGCCGCTGCACCGCGCCATCGGATCGCACCCTGGCCCTGTGGTTCGCGCCCGAGATCTACTACCACGCCGATCGACTGATGGCCGGCCGCCATGTGTACTACTTCGAGGCGTTCAAAACGCTCGAAGACGAGCAGCGGCGTGAGCTGGAGAAAGTGACGCGCTCCGAGCCAAAGATTGTGCTGGCCAGCCGCAATGCCTACGGAGCGGCGGGCGCGGCATTTCCCGCCGCCATGCAATTCATCGAAAGCCGCTACGTGCCCGCCGTCGTGTTCGAGGAAGACGGCGATCGCTACAGCATTCTCGTGCGTAAGGATGCTCAGGCGTCGTCAACGGATCGCGTCAGCGGATGGCCCTGTTTTCGCTGACGTCTCAGTCACCGGCGTCGGAGGCCATCTCTCTGCCGAGTCTGGCTGGCGGAAGCACGAGCCGGCGGAGGTCAACGAGCGGCGGCACGGCGTCCCACGAGAAATCCAGCCACGTGGTTCCGTCGTCGATGGAGCGCTCCGGCGCATCGCGAAGGCCCCACGAGTCCGGGTTTTCGTAGACGACGCTGCGCGCCGGCCACCGGTTTCCCCACACCGGTCCCAGGCCATCGTCGGCGTTGTTCTTCGAGATGCGATAGCTGCCGGCGTGCGACGTGTGGTACACCGCCGACCCGATATCCGTGATGCGGAACCCGCTCGAGTACGCCTTGACCAGGAAGTTCACGTCGATGCCGATGCGCGCGAGGCGATAGATCTCGTTGAAGCCGCGCAGCGAGTGAAATCCGTCGCGGTCGAGCAGGATGAAATCGCCGGAGCCACCCGAGTACAACGGTGGCTGAATCGTCTTGTACGTCGTGTGGTTGCGCGGGTCTTCCAGCAGGTCCCAGTGCACGTGGCTCTCGTCGGCGCCGAGCTTGACGTCCGTTCGTGTGGCCCGATACACCGTGCGCGACTCAATGCTGCCACCCGTCAGGAACTTCACGACGCCGCTGCCCAGATAGATGTCGGCATTCGTCGTCAGGATCGCCCTGCCCCGTGCGCGCCGGACGCCGACGTTCTTCGCGAGGAACTCCATATAGGCGAGCCTCGAATTCAGGCTGCAGGCCTCGTGATACCGAGGGTCGACGTGATAGCTCGCCAGCACAGGCCGGACACGGGGGAGCGTCTCGCGCACCAGGTCCGAGAGCCGCGGGCGATCGGCCGGCGGTGCCCACTCGACGAGCACGAATTCGTGGGCGACGCCGTGTTCGCTGAGTCGATCGTGATTGAACGCCAGCGTGCGGAGGAAACGTCCGTTGAAGTCACCGCCGTAGCCGTCGTTTCTGCCGGTGATGACGATGGAAAGCGAAGGCGTCACAGCGATCTGCGGGTGCGGCGATCAAGGACGCCGAGCGCCGCCTCGATGACATCCAGCTTGGTCTCGGTGGCGAGGAGATGCTCCTGGCTCAACGCGGTGGCGTGCTCGGCGCGAACCATGCGCTCGCGGACTTCCGCCAGCTGCGCGACGTGTTTCTCGTCGCGCGCCTTCCACCGTTTCAGATCGCGCTCCAGTTGTGGAACGCTCGCGCGGGCAGCCTCGGCCTTCGACAGGCGGGCTGTCAACTGCTCGGCCTTCGACTTCCAGCGCTCGACGTCCTGGCGCGCGTTGTGGGCCTCCCGTTCGAGTTTTGTGGCACGTCGATCCGCCGCTTCAAGGCGCGTCCGCATATGGCCGGCAGTCGAGAGGCCGAAGGCGCCGAGAACTGAGTGCAGAAGGCTCATGCCGTGGGTGCGATTCTAACTCCCAACTCTTTTGGGAGTTGGAAGGTGGAGGTTGGGAATTGGATATGATGCGACGCAGATGAGCGAACTCGACAGGCACCGGCGTCTGCATGCCGTGATCGCTTCCCTCGGTTTACCGGCCGTCGCGAATTCACCCGACGCGGCCGGCGGCTCCGTTGAAGAAGCAGATACGCAACGGATCGCGACACGACAGATAGACGAACTGCTCGAGCGCGTGGCGGCGGTGACCCGTGTGCTCAGCGACGGGCACCAGGAATGGGACGACGTTGACCGGTTGGCGGCGCAGGTGCTGCTGACCGACCTCGCAGCAATCGCGTGCACGACACGGGCATTGAACGGTCTGGCAGCAACGCGCCTGAAGGGGGCGCGGGCCGATCTGGCCGCGGCGCGACGCGATGCCGAACGCGCGATTCAGGAAACGGAGTGACGGATCTGCTCAAACGAATCCGCAACGTGCTGACCGGTGCGCGCCAGACGGAGCAGCTGGCGCAGATCAATCGCCGACTGGAGCGTCTCGAGGCTCAGGGCGACACGTTGCACAAGATCTGGCTGCGCACGCGGCATCTCGAGCCGGCCATGCAGGCGTTGTTGCGTGCGCGGTATTTCGACTCCGACTCCATGCCGTACCCGCAGCGTCTGACGGCACGGCGCTTTCGCATCAACTCACAGAATCAGGAAGACGGCCTCACGCTGGCGCTGCTGCACGAGGCCGGTCCGAAGAACCGGCGCTTCATCGAGATCGGCGCCGGATTGAGCGGCGGAAACGGCGGGTTCCTGGCCCAGGAATGGGGCTGGTCCGGGCTGATGGTGGACGGCCACGCCGAGCACATGAAGCAGGTGGGCCGCCGGTTTCCGACGACGACGGCCGTGGCCGCCTGGATTACGCGCGAGAACATCAACGAACTGATCAGCGCGCATGGATACGACGGGGAGGTCGACCTGTTCAGCCTCGACCTCGATGGCAACGATTACTGGATCTGGGAGGCGGTGACCGCGTCCACGCCGCGCGTCCTGATCCTGGAATACAACTCGATGTTCGGGCCGGATCGAAGCGTGACGATTCCGTACGACGCACAATTCGACAGGCACCGGCACCATTCGATGTATTTCGGCGCCTCGCTGACGGCATTGACGAGGCTGAGCGCGCGCAAAGGGTATCGCCTCGTGGCGGTGGAGCCAGCGGGCGTCAACGCGTTCTTCCTCCGCAACGATGTCGCGACGCACGTACCCGCGTGTGACCCGTCGCGCGCCTATCGACTGCTCGAGAAATTCGACGTCCTCATGCAGAAGGGCGAGGACGTGTTCCGCTACGCCGGGAAGCACGGGCTGCAGCTGGTCGAGATCGACTGAGCGTCCCTCCCCCGGTTCCGGCTTCACGGAATGCCGTCGACCATCATCAGGCACATGCCCTAATTGCCCGCAGTTCTGTTGCTGGCGCGTCTCCGTATGCTGTAGACTATGCTCGGTTTGTACGACCCAGCCGAGCTGGCAATCGACATCCGTCTTTCTTCCCTCACACCACGGCTTTGCGCGCTTTTGCTCAGCGCCTGGCCGGATGCCGGTCGACGCGTGACCGATCCTGATCCCAGCTCGGCGCGGCATCCGCTGATAACGCCCGTGTGTGCTGAGAGTTACCGGCCGCGCAGCTGACCGCCCGGCCACCGTGATGTGGCAGTCGCACGTACGCACATGTGACTGAGAGGGCGAAGCTTCATCCATATCGTGAAAAGTCTCATCGTTGAGAACGTCAGCAAGCGGTACTGGATTCCGCGTGCCGAGGCCGAGACGCCGCGGGTCGAGACGCGGCTCGCGCGTCTGAAGCGGACGCTCACGCTTCCGCTGACGCGCGAAATCCTCAACGCGCGCGAGCTCTGGGCGCTGCGCGACGCAGCCTTCGACGTCGATCAGGGCACGGTGCTCGGCGTCATCGGCTCGAACGGCGCCGGCAAGAGCACCCTGCTCAAGATCATCGCCAGGGTCATCGCGCCGACCAGCGGACGCATCCGTGGACACGGCCGCGTCGTCTCGCTGCTCGAGCTCGGCGCCGGCTTCGACGATGAGGCGACGGCGCTCGAGAACATCTACATGAACGCCGCGATCAACGGAATCCCGCGCGCGGTCGTGCAGCGGCGCCTCGACGACATCGTCACCTTCGCCGAGATCAGCGAACACCTCAACACACCGCTGCAGTACTTCTCGAGCGGCATGTACCTGCGGCTCGCCTTTTCAGTGGCGATCAACATGGAGCCGTCGCTGCTGCTCGCCGACGAGATCCTCGCCGTTGGCGACCTTGCGTTCCAGGAGCGGTGTCTGCAGAAAGTGCGGGAGCTGGCGCGCGACACCGGGCTCACGGTGCTGTTCGTGTCGCACGACATGGAAGCCGTGTCGAGAATCTGCGACCGCGTGATCTGGCTGAAGGAAGGCGCGCTCCACCGCGACGGCTCTCCGGAAGAGGTCGTCACCGAATACCAGAACGCGGCCTGGGACACGTTGACCGTCGCGCCCGGCTACAAGGGGACGAGCCACGCCGCAAAGTACGGCGAGATCGTCGACGTGAAGCTCCTGACGATGGACGGACGGGAGATCGGGTCGCCGCCGCGGTCGGAAGACGTCTTTCTGCGAATCCGCTTCCGCACCCGGCGGGCGAAGGCACGGGCACGCTGCGCGATCGACCTCATGACGAAAGGCGTTCTCGTGTTTCGGTCCGCGCAGCCGGAGCTCGTGCCCGTGGCCGCTGATATGGCCTACGAAGCGCTCGTCCGGCTTCCTGCAAACCTGCTGGCCGAAACGACGTACACGGTCAATGTCAGCATCATGCTGATTCGCGGCGAGGGTGAGGAGCATGCGCTCGTCGTCAACAAAGCGATCGCGTTCCTGGTCTACGGCGAGCAGGGCGTGACGGCGGAGGACGGGCGTCATCGAACCGGCGTGGTGAATCCCACGCTCGAGTGGACCCTGCAGACGGAGCCTGATGCTGTCCGGGTCTGAAGTGGCCGCCGCCCACACCGAGATGTGGGTCATCGAACCGCGGCGGCATGGCGCGTTCTCGCGCCTCCGCGAGCTCTGGTCGTACCGCTACCTCTGGTGGTACTTCGCCTCGGAAACGATCGTCTCGCTCTACCGCGGCAGCATGCTGGGCTGGCTGTGGCTCCTGCTACGTGTGGTCGCGCCCGTTGGCCTGAACGCTCTGGTCTTTGGCGGCATCTTCGATCTCCAAACCAAGGTCCAGCACGTCCCGTACTTCCTCTTCTTCCTGTCCGGCACTATTACCTGGACGTTGTTCGAGCGGTCGCTGGTGTACGTGACACGCAGCCTGGAACGCAATCGGAAGCTGGTGACGCGCGTCTACTTCCCGCGGTTGATCCTGCCCATGTCGGCGATCGCACCGGGTCTCATGTACCTCGTGATTCTCCTGATCGTGCTGGCGATCACGGTTGTCGGCTTCCACCAGCGAACAGGCGTGTGGTACGTCCTCTTCACGCCGCGGCTGTTCGTGTCGGCCGGCGCCGTCGTCGCCAGCCTGATGCTGGTGATTGGCGTCGGCCTGTGGACATCCGTGCTCCAGGCGCGGTATCGCGATGTGCGGTATGCGCTCCGCTACGTCACTCCCTTCTGGTTCCTGCTGACGCCGGTGGTCTATCCGATGTCGGTGATCCACGACAAGTATCCCTGGCTCGTCGCCATCAATCCGATGGCGCCGATTGTCGAGGCGTTCAGGTGGGGAACGATCGGCGGCGACCAGTTTCAGGTCGTGCCCGCCGCGATCTCGTTCGGGATCCTCGTCGTTACGATGGTGACGGGGCTGTGGTACTTCAACCGCGAGGAAGCTGCCTCCGTGGACAAGTTGTGAGCCGTCAATAACTGATGAAGATCCTCTTCTCCATGCGCCATCCGGGCGCGCTGCGGAACTACACGTCGACGCTGAAGGAACTGGCGCGGCGCGGTCATCACATCCACCTGGCGTTCATGATGCAGGACAAGCTCGGCGACGGGCGCCTGCTGTGGGAGCTGACCAACGATCACCCGGAGATCACCTACCTCGAGCTCGGCAAGAAGACGCCGTGGCGGTTCTGGCTCGGGCTGGCGCGGGTGCTTCGCTTCACGACCGACTATGTCCGCTACCTCACGCCGGATTACGTCGAGGCGACGGCGCTCCGGGACCGCGCGGCGCTGCGAATCCCGAAGGCGATCCGCCTGTTCTTCCGCATTCCGGTCTTCCGCACTCGCGCCGGCGTGGCCGCCGCGTCGGCGATGCTACGCTCGATCGAGCGCGCGCTTCCGCTCGATCGCTGGATTCGCGACATCGTCGCTTCGCAGAATCCCGACGTCGTCCTGATCACGCCGCTCGTGGATCTGGGCTCCGACCAGGTCGAGTACGTGAAGGCGGCGCGCGCGCTCGGCATCCGCAGCGGGCTGTGCGTGCACAGCTGGGACAACCTGACGAACAAGGGGCTGATCCGCGTGCTGCCGGATCGTGTCTTCGTCTGGAACGAGGCGCAGAAGCGCGAAGCGGTCGCGATGCACCGCGTCAAGGCGGAGGACGTCGGGGTCACCGGCGCACCGGTCTACGACCAGTGGTTCGAGCGGCGCCCGAGCACGAGCCGCCAGGAATTCTGCGCGAAGACCGGTCTCTCGCCGGACAAGCCGTTCTTCCTCTACCTCTGCTCGTCGCAGTTCATCGCCCCGGACGAAGCCGAGTTCGTGGCCGACTGGATCCGTGCCGTCCGATCGGCGCCCGATCCGCGCGTGCGCGAGGCCGGGATCCTGATCCGTCCGCATCCTGAGAATACCCAGCCCTGGCAACGGTTCGACTTCGACGAGTTCCAGGGGGTGGCGTTGTGGCCGCGCGGCGGCGCGAATCCGATCGACGCGTCATCAAAGAACGACTACTACGACTCGATGTATCACGCCGTCGCCGCCGTCGGCGTCAACACGAGTGCGCAGATCGAAGCGGGCGTCGTGGGCAGGCCGGTCTACTCGGTACGGGTGGCGAAGTACGCCGGCACGCAGGAGGGGACGCTCCACTTTCACTACCTGCTGAAGGAGGGCGGCGGCCTTCTCCACATGGCCGCGACGCTCGACGAGCACGCACGCGCGCTCTCGGGAGCCCTCGATCGCACCGAAGAGGACGCGCGGAAACTCCGGGCATTCGTCGAGGCGTTCATCCGGCCGAATGGTTTCGATGTGCCGGCAACGCCGATCCTGGCCGACCGCGTCGAGGAGCTCGGGCGCATGCCGAAGCGTGCGCCCGAAGGCCTGCCGCTATGGCTGTATCCGCTGCGCGCGGCGCTCTATCCCGTCGCCTGGGTGATGAAGACCGTGCGGGCGATCACTCGGCTGTCGAAGAAGCGGGAGAAACAGCTGCGGCCGATCGGGTTCGGCGGCTGGTTCTGGAAGCGGTTCTTCTGGTTCCTCGACTGGATCTTCAAGCTGCCGTCGATGAAGCGGTTCGCCAAGCGCTACATCGTCCCGCGCGTGGTGCCGCACATGGGCGACAGCAACGCGCCGACGGAAGAGATGGTCCAGGTTCCGCGCATGCTCCAGAAGATGGCGCGCAACGACAAGCCGATCATCGTCGGGCCGTGGCTGAGCGAGGTCGGATTCGAGCTGCTGTACTGGATCCCGTTCCTGAACTGGGTCAAGACCTACCGGCATTTCGACCCTGAGCGGCTGATCGTCGTGTCACGCGGCGGCGTCGCGCCCTGGTACAAAGACATCGCCTCGACGTACATCGATCTCTTCGACTTCTACACCCCGGAGCAGTTCCGGACGAAGAACGAGCAGCGGCTGGCGGAGGCCAAACAGAAGCACCTGCTGATGTCGCAGTTCGATCGCGAAATCCTCAAGGTCGTCTATCAGCACATCGGGAGCCGGGGCCTCGACACGCTGCACCCGATGTACATGTACCGGCTCTTCTATCCGTTCTGGAAGCAGCAGATGTCGATCGGGCTCGTGGACGAGTTCGCGTCGTTCCAGCGGCTCCCGGCCATCGATGCGTCCGACATCGCCGGCCGCCTGCCGCGCGACTACATCGCGGTCCGCTTCTACTTCAACGAATCGTTCCCCGACACTGAGGAGAACAAGCTCTTCGTCACGAGCCTGCTCGACACGCTCACCGAGACGAACGACGTCGTGCTCCTCAATCCCGACCTGCACATCGACGATCACTGGGATCTCCGCCCGGGGCGCAACCCGCGGATCCATACGGTCGACGACTTGATGAAGCCGGAGAACAACCTCGATATCCAGACCAAGGTGATCAGCCGGGCGCGTGCCTTTGTCGGGACCTACGGCGGGTTGTCGTACCTGGCGCCGCTCTACGGCGTGACGTCGCTCGCGTTCTATTCGCATCGCGAGCGGTTCAACGTGCAGCACCTCGAGCTGGCGCGCCGCGTCTTCGGGCGCTTCAAACGCGGCTCGTACGTCGTGCTCGACACAAGCGACCTCAGCGTGCTCGGCCTCGCGCTCGGCGAGCAGCGCGGCCCGCTGGCGCGGCTGCTCGAGCGCAGCCAGCTCGATAGAGACCGCGAGAGAGTCGAGGTGTAGTGGCGCTCTCCAGGCTGGCCGCGAAACTCATTCCGGCGATCGGCCGTCAGCAGCGCCGCCTGGCCGACCAATCGGAGGCTCTGGCCAGCCTGCGGCTGCGGGTGCGCGAGCTGCTGGGGCGCCTGAAGGAGCAGGAACGGCTGCTGGCCCTGGCCACGGAAGGCTCCGCGGAACTTCGCGACCATGCGAAGCACCATCGTGCCGCGACGCGGCGGGCCGCGCTGCTGGCCGATTCGGATCGGCCAGTTGTGGTTGGCCCCTGGTGCGGCGAGGTGGGATTCGAGCTGCTGTACTGGATTCCTTTCCTGCGCTGGCTCGTGGAGCGGTCGCGCATCGATGGGCAGCGCCTCGTCGTCGTGACACGCGGCGGCGCGAGCGTCTGGTACCGCGATGTCGCCTGCCGCAGCGTCGAGATTCTTGACCTGATCGATGCGGATGCCTTTCGCGGCCATGCCGCAACCTGGAAACAGCATCAGATCTCGCCGTTCGATCGGCGCATGATTGCCGGCGCCATCGCTGCGGCCGGACTGAAGCGTGCGCGGCTGCTTCACCCGCAGGTGATGTACCGACTGTTTACGTCGTACTGGAAGGAAGAGGCGTCGCTCGAGCCGATCAGTGCGTTTCTGAAGTACGCGCCGCTGCCCGCGCCTCCACCGCATCCACTTGCGGCGTCTCTGCCGCAGGAGTACGTCGCCGCGAAGTTCTACTTCAGCCAATCCTTTCCCGACACCGCGGCGAATCGCGCGTTCGTGCAG
>DATLLQ010000250.1:0-27912 GCA_035537775.1 Vicinamibacterales bacterium
CGACGACGTCTCCGGTCTTGATTTCGCGCGACACCGCGTTACGGATAGACGAGGCGTTGTTGCCCGGGCCGTTGAAGAGCCGCACGGTCTCGAGGTCCGCCGGACGCCGCTGCTTGTTCACCAGGTCGGGCCCGGTGACGAGCGTCCCGGAGCCGCTGATGACGTGATAGACCTCGCTCACCAGGTCATGCTCCGCAACCGAGTCCGCCGGTGGCGCGGTCAGGCGCGGACGATGAACCACGCCAACGCCGACGTGAGCCTTGCCGATCTCGACGTCACGGATCTGCTGATCCGTCAGTTTCTCGGCCATCGCCTTCTTCACGTAGGCGTCGACCTCTGAGCTGTCGATGTAGGTGGCCGGGCACATCCGGCAGGTCGGGTCGGGACCAGATTGGGCTGCGAGGATCGCTGTCAACACAAGCGCAGTCGCTGCTGCGCCCGACAGGAGGTAGCGCGAATTCATCTTGGCCACGGCACTCCCCGGTTTCGCGGCACGGCGCGCACGCCCTTGTAGAGGAAGCGCTGGAGCCTGGCGCCGTTGTAGGTTTCCGTCGTGTACAGGTTGCCCTTTGAATCCACGGCGACGTTGTGGACTCCGTAGAACTGGCCCGGCTGCCGTCCGCCGTCGCCGAACGTCGTGAGCACCTCCAGCGTGTCGCGGCGCAGCACGCGCACCTCCTCGTTCACGCCGTCAACCTGGTAGATGTAGGTTTCCTGCGGATCGCGTGAGAAGGTCATGTCCCAGACCGATCCGGACCGGATCGTCTTCGGCTCGAAGAACGCCTCCTTCACGAAGGTGCCATCGGTCCTGAACACCTGGACGCGGTCGTTGACGCGATCGCAGACGTAGACGAACCGATCCTTCGAGACGACAACGCAGTGGACGGTGCGAAAGTGTTTGGACGGCGGCTCGCCCGGCACGTAGTCGCCGATGTTCGCGTCATCGGGCTTTGTGCCGTACGCGCCCCAGTGGCGCTTGTACTTCCCCGTCTCCGCGTCGAAGACGATCACGCGGCGGTTGCCGTAGCCGTCGGCGATGTAGGTCTCGTTCGCCATCGGGTCCACGAAAATCTTCGCCGCGCGCCAGAGATTCGCGGTGTCATTGCTGCCGTTGTGAACTCCCTGCTTGCCGATCTGCAGCAGGAATTTACCGTCCTTCGTGAACTTCAGGACCTGGGTGTCCTTGTCGTCGTTCCCGCCAATCCAGACGTTGCCCTTGTGATCGACCGTGATGCCGTGGTTGCTGATCGGCCAGTCGTAGCCTGGGCCCGGACCGCCCCAGTGGCGGAGGAGGTTGCCCTCCTGATCGAACTCGAGCACCGGCGGTGCCGGCGTGCAGCAGCGCCCGACTTGAGGCGTCAAGGCCGCCGCCTTGAAGTTGTCGTCCACAGTGCCTGGCCGGTGAATGATCCAGATGTGATCGTCGGCGTCCACGGCAACGCCGATGGTCGAGCCGAGTACCCAGTGATTCGGCAGCGGCTTGGGCCAGAACGGATCGACGTCGAAATAGGGTGCGCGCGTCGTGGTCGTGGCCTGAGCAGAAAGGCCGACCTGAAGGTCGGCCTCAACCCATGGCAGCGATGCTGCGATTGCGAAGACGACCGCCCCGATGCGACGGGGGGTCATTGCGCCTCCTTGGCGGCCCTCTCCAGTCCTTCCGTCAGCTCGACGACCGTTCCCCACGGATCGGTGATAACTGCACTTTGCACATCACCCAGCGCCTTGTCGCGCGCAAGCGGTGTGGTGAGCTTGATGTCCTTCGCGGGAAGCGTGCTCAGGAACTCTTTGAGGTTGCGCACTTCGAAGCCGACATGATCGACCGCACGGCCGCTCGTTCCGACATGGTCGGCGTCCTTCCGCTCCCAGTGGAAGAAGTTGAGCATGTAGCCGATGCCCGGCAGATCGGCCCCGAAGAAGAAGTCCGTCGTCCCGGGGCGCTCGGTGGCGTTGAGGGCCTTCATGTACCAGCGGCCCATCTCCACGTACTGGTTGTTGATGAAGTGCACGTGGTGGTGAACGATCGGCGGCGCGTTCGGCACCTTGTTGGTGACGAGCTCGATCTTCACGCCGTCTGGTCCGACCAGGTATTCGAACTGCCCGTAGACGGGTGACGGCGCAGGGGCCGCACCGGTGTTGGCGCCTGCCGCGGTCTCACGTCCAACCGTCCGCCCGTAGCCGGCGCTCACAACTTTCTTCGCGAACTCGGGAACGTTCGGCACGGCGAAGCCAATGTGATCGAACGTGGTCCCGCGTGTCGGACCGGTCGGCTTCTGCTGGCGCAGCAGCAGGAACACATCCCCGAAACGAATGGCGTCGGTCGAGCCTACCTTGACCGCCGTGCCACCGAGCGTGTCAGCCCAGAACTTCTTGTGCTCGTCAATGCTGGTGACGTTCAGGTGGTAGTGGCCGACGCGAATCGGCGCGTCGGCGTCGAGCAGCTGCGCCGAAAGACGGGCCAGCGGCGCGTAAACGAGAATCGCAATGACGACGGCGAGTGCAAGGCGGCGCATGTTACTGGGCCGGCGGTGGAGCAACAGTTCCAACCAGCTCAATCAGCAGGCCGTTTGGATCCTTGACGAAGACGTTCCGTGTCTTCGCGTCCCACTCGACGAGCGCCTGATCCTTCGAGATCACGCGCACGCCGGCGGCCTTCATCCTGGGCAGCAGTTCCTGGATCGCCGCCACGCGGATGGCCATTCCCGACGCGCCGGGATCAGGCACGCGCAGGTCGAACGGCGTTCCCTGAACCCCGCGGAACTCGATCATCTCAATGCGCGCCGTGCTGCCGGGAACCATCGCCCTGACCGGCCGCACTTCCACGGTGTCCGGAAGGCCCATCAGGTCCACGACGTGAGATGCCCTGGTCCACTCGCCTGGCTCCGAGAACTCCCAGCCCAGGGTGTCGCGCCAGAACTTCATCGACGCGTCCATCGCGCCGATGGTCAGCCCCATGATCGACCCGAGGACGTTGCCGGCAGGCCCCTCCGTGCCGGGCGGTGCCTGTATGGCCTCGACGATGTAGCCATCGGGATCACGCAGGAAGATCCGCTTGGTGAGGCCGTCGGGCATCGCTACGGGCGCTCCCGAGCGGGTAATGACGTCGGCGCCCCGCTTCTTCACGGCGGCCATCACCGGCTCGAGATCGCGCACCAGGATCTTCATGTGCGGCGCGCCTGGATCGGTGAGCCTCGGCCGTGCCGGCTTGCGATCGGTGTTGGTGAACTCGGTGAGCTCGAAGCCGAAGCCCTGGCCGGGGATGCGCATCATCGCGATCCGCAGGTTGACGCCTGGCGAGTTGGTCAGCAGCGGCACACCCGGATTCGCAAACGGCTGCACCTTGGCGTCGAGCCCGAACACCTCACGGTAGAACGCCAGCGTCGTCTCGACGTTGTTCGTCGCGTGGATGGCGTGCATGAAGCCGGTGGTGACGCCCTTCACCGGTGCCGGTGTCAGGGGCTGCCCCTGTGCCGGCGCTGGCGCCGGAGCCTGGGCGTACGTCGCGGCCGCGACCGCCGCGGCGAAAGCAATGGTTGCCAGGAAACGCATGTAGTACTCCTCTTTCCGGTCCGGCTGAAGCCGGCCACTACGTCGGATCCGGCTGAAGCCGAACAATACGCTAGTTCGCTGGGCGCTTCGCGATCAGCTGCTGAACCAGTTCCGCCGTGTCCTTGTGGACCACGGCCGGCCCGCCGGCGCGGCCGCGGCCACCGACGCCATTGGCGACGTCAACGGGCGTCCGCCCCTGCTTGTCTTTCTGATCGAGCGGCGCCCCCTTCTCGGCGAGGTATCTCACCACCGAGTTGAATCCGGACTGGGCGGCGAAGTGCACGGTCGTTCCACCCGCGTCGTTGCTGGCCTTCGGGTCCGCGCCGGAATCAACGAGAAGCTGCACGGTCTTGAGAAAGTCCGGCTCGACGCCGACGTCCTCGGCAAACGCGCTCTGACCGCGTCCGAATCCGCAGGCAAACAGGATCGCATTGGCCCCCTGCCGCGCCTTCGCCGACACGTCGGCGCCGTGTTTGATCAGGATCTGCACCACGCGGTGGTCACCGTGCTTGGCAGCGCGCATGAGCGGTGTTGCACCCTCGCCGAGCGTGCCTTCACCCGGCGTGTGGTTGCGCATCAACGTTGCGCGCTTGAGTTTGGCGTTCACGTCGGCGCCGCGCGCGATGAGCAGCTCGATGAGGTCGAGGACCGAGTGCTTATCCGTCACGGGGCGCGGCGGTCGGCCGTAAATCTCGCCGAGCGAGCTCATGTCCACCGCCGCGTAGAGCGCCGCCATCGCCGAACCGTCGGCGACGTTCGGATTGGCGCCTTCCTCGAGCAGCACGGCCGCGGTGTCGTAGTGCGAGTTGATGATTGCTCGCACGAGCGCTGTCGTCCCCTCGGGATCCGGCGCATTCAGGTCGGCGCCGCCGCGTGCGAGCGCGCGGGCTGCCTCGGGTGCACCGTCACGGGCGGCGTACATCAGCGCCGGCCAGTCGCCCTTGGGCAACGACGTCAGCACGCCTTCCAGGCCAAACGAATCTCGCGGAAACTTCAGCGCGTTGGAGCGCGAGTTGACGTTGGCACCGCGCGACAGCAGGAGCGTCACGACGTCGGCGTGATTCTCTGACGCAGCCCACATCAACGCCTGCTCGCCAAGGACCTCCTCGCGGGCGTCCACCTTCGCGCCCTTGTCGAGCAGCGCCTTCACCATCGCCACATTGCCGGCGCGCGCAGCGGACATCAGGGGCGTCTGGCCGCGCGAGGCGGTGTGGTTGGGATTGGCGCCGGCGGCGAGCAGCGCTTGCGCAATCACGGGGCTGCCACTGGTGGCGGCCAGGAACAGCGGGGTCAGCCCGTAGTTGTTCGCAACGTCGGGGCGGGCACCAGCCTTCAGCAGCGCTTTGACGGTCTCGGCGTCATTGCCGCGCACGGCCCAGTGGAGGGCAGTGGTGCCGTCGGCATCGGCCGCGTTGACGTCCGCACGCTTCTTCAGCAGCGCACGCACGGCTTCGGTGTTGCCCGCGCGAACGGCCTCGCGCAGGTTCGGCGCCTGGCCGTCGGCGATGGCGCCGGCCGCCACCAGCAACGCGATGAAAAGGACGACCTTGCAGAGCAGGTCCGCCTGAAGGCGTCCGCCTCCGCTACGAGAAGAATGCATCGACGGATCCGTTGCTCTCGCCAAAGCTGTCGATCGTGCTGCCGTACTTGCGCGCGATCGCCAGCCACAGGTTGCCCACCGGCGTGCGCGGTGTGAGCTGCACGTGCCGGTGGCCCTTGCCAACCCCGCCGCCGACGCCGATCACCGGCAGCGGGTCGCTGGCGTGCGGATTCGGGTTGCCCATGCCGCCACCGTAGATGATGAGCGAGTGATCGAGGAGCGATCCGTCGCCATCCTGCGTGCTGCGCAGCTTCTCGACGAACTTCGCAAACAGCGTCGCGTGGTAGGTGTTGACCTTCACGTTCTGCGCGATCTTCTGCTTGTCGTTGCCGTGATGCGACACCGAGTGGTGCTGCTCGGTCACGCCGATGTTGGCATACGTGCGCTGGCTCAGCTCGCGCGACAGCATGAACGTGAACACCCGCGTCACGTCGGCCTGATAGGCCACCGCCAGCAGGTCGTACATCAACGACGCGTGCTCCTCGAACGTGTCGGGAACGCCGACCGGCGAGTCGAAGTCCACGTCCGACCGCGCCCGCGCTTCGGCCCGTCCCAGGCGCCGCTCGATCTCGCGCAGGTTCTCGAGGTACTCGTCCACGCGCGCGCGATCGCGCGATCCGAGCGACACGTTCAGACGGCGTGCCTCGTCGCTGATTGAATCGAGGACGCTGCGCTGCGCGCGGATTCCAGCCTGGCGCTCGGCGGCCGACGAGGCCCGTCCGAACATGCGCTCGAAGACGACGCGCGGATTGATGTCCATCGGCAGCGGCGTGGACGGCGTCTTCCACGAGATCGTGTTCAGGTAGGCGCAGTTGAAGCCCGGTGAGCAGCCGCCAACGTAGCCGGTGAAGTCTTCGGTGGCCACTTCCAGCGATGGCAGCGGCGTGTCCTGGCCGATCTGCTGCGCGACGACCTGGTCAATCGTCGTGTTGGCGTAGACGTCTTCCGCCTCGGTGCGCTTGGGCCACACTCCGGTGAGAAAGCCGGCGGCGCTGACGGCATGATCGCCAACCTGGCTGCCCGGATGCGATCGCGTCAGGTTGGAGACGACGACGAGCTGGTCCTTGAACGGCTCGAGCGGCTTGAGGATCGTCTTGAAGGTGAAGCCCGAGCCGACTTCAGCCGGGATCCACTCCTCCATGATGGCGCCATTCGGGAAGTAGATCGCGCCGAACCGGGTCCGTGGGCGCGCGGGCGACTGCGCCATGGCGGTCATCGCCGGCCACATCGCGTCCAGCAGCGGCAACGCCACGGTCACACCCATGCCGCGCAGGAACTGGCGCCGCGGAATCGCATTCTTGAAGACGAACACGCTGCCTCCCACTCGGTCCGGCTGAAGCCGGACCCTACGAGCGATAGTCCGCCTGAAGGCGGACACTACGAAACCTACGACTACGGGGCGCTGCCTGTTGACGTCGCCGGCGCCTCAGCCGGCTTCGTCCGCATCTGGAACGCCGTCGTGCGAACGATGCCGCGAACGAGCGACGAAAACCGATAGTCGTCCTTCGCCGCCTCGCGCACCACACGCCGGATCGCCGGCCGGTCGTACGCCTCGATTCCCCGGCCCAGCGCGTAGACGAACAGCTTCTCCGTCATCGTCGTGACGAAGACCTCCGGGCGCGCCAGGATGGCGTTCCGCAACGCGACAACGCCGTCGATCTTCGTACCGTCGGCGAGTTGTCCGGATGCGTCGATCTTTCCGCCCGGCTCGGACGTGCGCCACGCGCCGACTGCGTCAAAGTTCTCCAGCGCGAACCCGATCGGATCCATCAGCTTGTGGCAGCTGGCGCAGACAGGCGTGGCCCGGTGCACTTCCATCTGCGCCCGCAGCGTCTTCGGCGCCTCGCCCTCTTTCGCCACAAGGGGCGGAACATCCTCTGGTGGCGGCGGCACGATCAGCCCGAGCAGGTTCTCCAGGACCCACTTGCCCCGCAGCACCGGCGATGTCCGCTCGGCGTGTGACGTCACGTTGAGAATCGACGCGTGGCCGAGGAGGCCGCGGCGCGCATCGTCCTTCACCGGCACGCGGCGGAACTGGCTGCCGTAAATCCCGGTCACGCCGTAATGGCGGGACAGGCGCTCATCCAGATAGGTGTAGTCGGCGCGCAGCAGGTCGAGCACGCTGCGGTCCTCGCGAACGATGCTCTCGAAGAGCAGCTCCGTCTCGCGCCGCATCGACCGGCGCAGGTTGTCGTCGAAGTCCGGGAACAGGTTGCTGTTCGGCTGAACGCTGCGGACGTTGCGAAGCTGCAGCCACTGGCCAGCGAAGTTGGTCACCAGAGCGCTGGCCTTCGTATCCGCCAGCATGCGGGCGATCTGGGCATCGAGCGCACTCTGCGGCAGGCCGCCGCGCTCGGCACGAGCCAGCAGCGTCTCGTCCGGAATGCTGCTCCACAGAAAGAACGACAGACGCGACGCCAGCTCGAAGTCGTTGAGGCGGTGGGCCGCGCCAGGCGCGAGCGACGCCGGATCCTGCTCGACGCGGAAGATGAAGAGCGGGCTCGCCAGGATCCGTTCCAGGCCGCGCTGGATGCCCCGGTCGAAGCTCCCTTCCTTGCGTCCCTCATCAAAGAAGGCCAGCAGCGGCTGTATCTCCGCGTCGGTTGTGGGACGACGATACGCCTTCCGTGCAAGCCGCGTCAGGATCTGCCGGGCGCAAGTCAGTTCTTCGCGAGTGGACGAGCCTGCCCCGCCGGAGCCTTTGGCGGAGGCGGGGGTACAGGTGAGGATCGATCGGCGGCTTGCCGTATCACCGGGCGCCGTCGCGCCAAACGGGCCGGTAATCGTCACTGTCTGGATGTGGGGATGTCCGGCCCAGTCGAAGTTGTCGGACGAGCTGCGCAGAAACGGCTGCAGGCGCACGGCGTCCTCGAGCGCCAGATTGCCGACGAACGCCACCGTCACATCATGGGCGCCGGCAGATACCTTGACCTTCGTCCGCATCCGTTTCTCGACGGCGTCGCCGGTGTCGGTCGGCTTCTCGAACATGGCGGCGAGGTCCTCGGTACCGCCGATGGTCGTTCGGTGAACCGTCCGGCCGTCGATCGCGACCTCGACGTCACGTGGGTACTGCAGGCCGCGGACGATGTTCAGGTTCGTGCGATAGAGCTTGGTCTGGATGTCGTACTCGCCGTCCACAGGGAAGATGTGACGGACGCGCGTGCCGCCAAGCGTGCCGAGCGGCAGGCCCTCGATGTGCGTGTCCTGCGACAGGTCCTGGGCGATGCGATACGTCTCGCCGCCCGGGCGTATGCGAGTATCGCCGACGGCGATCGCGCTGATCGTGGAGGCGGCGGTGAGGTAGCGCTCCTGCAGCGATGGCGACACGCCAAGCACGTCCGAGACGTTGTCAAAGCCGAAGGCGGAATCGTCCGGCGGCAGCACGAGGGCGGGATCGACCTCGACGTGCAGCAGATCGCGAACGGCGTTGGCGTACTCGGACCGGTTCAGGCGGTGCAGCATCGGACGGCCGGGGTTCGGCGACCGTGCCGCCGCGCGATCGAGCTGCCCCTCGAGCCATCCCGTCAACGTGTCGAGCACGGCCGGGGCCGGACGAGGCGATCCCGGCGGCGGCATCAGTCCGGCACGCAGCTTTCGCGTCACCTTTTCCCAGGTTTCGATGTCAGCAGAAGGCGTCGCCACCGCCGCGGGGTCGAGGACGAGATTGCCGCTCTTCAGACGCGGGTTATGACACGTGACGCAGTACTGGGTGACGAGCGCCGCGTGGTTCGGTGCTGCTGGCGGCTGTGACGCCGGCGCCGCGGCTTGAGCGCTGAGCGCACCGTAGGCCAGCGCAAACACGAACAGGGCGGTGCCCGCGGAAAGGAGGAGCTTCATCCGGCTGCAGCTGACAAGGATAACCCGCGAGCCCGGGCCGAAACTGGCCCGTTTTCAGCGCGCGGGGGCTGGTTCGATCCTGAGCAGCGCTCCGTCTTTTTCGTCGGTCAGCACATAAAGCAGGCCGTCAGGACCCTGCCGGATGTCGCGGACCCGCTGGCGCAGCTCCGTGAGCAGCGACTCGCGGCGCAACTCCTCCATGTTCTGGTTGAACAGGATGCGCTCGAGGTGCCCTGTCCCGGGGATCTCGCCGGTCCGCAGCGCACCCACGAACACGTCGCCCTTCCACCGTGGGAATTTGTCGCCCGTATAGAACGTGAGCCCGGAGGTCGCGATCGACGGCACCCAGATCACGACGGGCGGCTCGAAGCCCGCGTGCCCCGCGCGGTCTCCCGACTGCCACTGCCCGGGGTACTGCCGGCCGTAGCTCACGAGCGGCCAGCCGTAGTTCGCACCAGGCTTCGCGATGTTGATCTCATCGCCGCCGTTCGGTCCGTTTTCCGTCTGCCACACCTGACCCGTTCTCGGATGCACCGCCAGACCGAGGGAGTTGCGATGGCCGTAGGTATAGATTTCGGGCTTTGCTCCCTGCTTGCCGGCGAACGGGTTGTCCGGCGGCGCCGATCCGTCGTCGCGCATGCGCAGCACCTTGCCGCCGTGCGAGCTGAGATCCTGCGCATCCCCTCCCGATGTCGCGAGGTACAACATGCCGTCGTTGCCGAACACCATGCGCGACGTGCTGGTACGCTCCGAGGCCACGAAGATGTCCTTCGCGTTCATCAGCCCGCCCTTTGCGTCCCACGATGCCCGCGCGATGGCAACCGTGTTGCGCTTCGGATCGAGCTGCTTGGTGTAGTTCACATAGATGTAGCGGTTCGTTGCGTACTGCGGGTGCAGCGCGATGTCCATGAGCCCATGCACCGCACCTGGCAGGCCGGACTCACCGGCGCCATAGTTCGCCGGAACCCCGGCCACCGGCTGCGGATCGAGCTTGCCGTTTCGGATGACTCGAAGCTTGCCCATCCGCTCGGTGACGAGCGTCGTGCCATCGGGCAGCCACGTCATGCTGTACGGATAGGACAGGCCCTTGGTGACGACCACGACGCGGATTCGCTGCCCTTCGCCCGTGTCGAATTCCCACGGTCCCGCGGCGAGCGGCTTGTTCGCGAGTCCCGTCGGCGCGACCGGAATGCCGTTCGCAAACGGCACCGTCTGCTGCCCGAGTCCAACCGCCATGCCGGCACCGATCGCCAGCATCACGGCCAGCGGCGCTACGTAGGTCGTCCTTGCCACGTTGAATCCTCCGGAAACCGTGAGTATAGCGGAGCTAGTTGGCTCGTTGGCTAGATGAATAGTTCGTAGCAAGAATCGCGAACTACCGACTGACCACCAACTATCTAACTGTCTAACTATCCAACTAGTTGATCGTCGCCGCCTCGCCCGTATCGGCGATCAGGTGGGTGTGCAGCCGCGTGATCTCGCCGACGACCGCATCCTTGTAGAAGTTGCCCATCGAGTAGCCGCACAGCAGCTTGAAATCGTGCGACTTCGCCAGCCCGTTCCACAACGTCTCGAGGCGGATGGCGGCAGTGCTCATGCCGTCCTGCCACAGCACATCCACCATCTCGCCATACGCGCGGATCGGCCGGTTCGGATGCATGCGCGCAAGCTCCCCGAGCATCGAGCCAGCGACATGGTTGAACAGCTGCGGATGCGGCAGGCCATCGGCCAGGATGGTGTCGAGCGTTTCGCGCGCGTCGAGCAGCACGATATCGCCAAACCGCTTCAGCCGCCCGACATCGAGGCCGAGCTCTAACAGCGCATCCTCAATCGCGCTTCGATGTTCCGGTGTCGCGACGACAACGCCGGGCTGACTCTGCCTGAGCCCCTCGGCAAGAAACTTCGCGACGACGGTCACGAGCGAGGCGTCGTCCTGGTAGAACTGGACCGCGTGGAAGCGCTGATGAGTGTTTCGGGCCTTGGGGTGTGACACGTGCCTGCTCGAAAACTCAGTGTAACGAACGCGCGACGACGGGCACAAGGCGATGCCTGAGCGACATGCTTACTGCTCAGGCTCGATTCGCAGGAGCGCGCCGTCGTCCTCGTCTGTGACGACGTAAAGAAGGCCGTCCGGACCCTCGCGCACATCGCGGATACGCTGGTGCAGCTGAGTCAGGAGGGTTTCGCGGCGCAGCTCGCCGAGCTTGTCGTTGAACACCACGCGTTCGAGCCCGCCTGTGCCAGGTACTTCGCCCCGGCGCGCGCTGCCGACAAACAGGTTGCCCTTCCATGCCGGGAACCGATCGCCCGTATAGAAGGTCAGCCCCGTTGGCGCGATCGACGGGAGCCAGATCACCGCTGGCATCTCGATGCCGGCCGCCACCGGCGTCTCGACGAGCGACGTCCCGTCGTAGTTGCGGCCGTAGCTGTACTTGGGCCAGCCGTAGTTACGTCCCGCCCTGATCACGTTGACCTCGTCGCCCCCATTCGGTCCGTGCTCCGCATTCAGCACGGCTCCGCTCGCCGGATGGACAGTGAGCCCGAGCTGATCGCGGTGTCCGTACGAATAGATCTCGGCTCTCACGTTCGGTCGCCCCGCAAATGGGTTGTCCGGTGGCGCCTTCCCGTCATCGCGCAGCCGCAGCACCTTGCCGTAGACGTTGTCCAGCAACTGTGCCTTGTCGTTGAAGGGTGCGCCCGTTGTGATGTAGAGCGTGCCGTCCGGGGCGAACGCCATGCGCGATCCGCTCGGTGCTTCCCACTCGCCGGCAAACAGCTCGGTCACCTCGGTCAACGCCTTGCCGTCGAACTTCCCGCGTGCGACGGTGATCGCGGTCTGGCGAGTCGGGGGGCGTTTCGGGTCCGCATTCGGGATCGTCGGTCCAAGCTTGTTGTAGGTGAAGTAGACGAACCGGTTCTCGGCGAACTTCGGATGCAGCGCGAGGTCGTGAAGACCGCCGTTGCGCAACGGCGGCGTGAGCTGGGGAATGCCGCCGACCGGCTCAGGATCGAGGACCGGCGCTCTGCCGCCTGCGCCTGTGGCATTGCGGACGATACGAAGCTGCCCGGCGCGGATCGCGACGAGGGCGTCGCCGTTCGGCAGAAACGCGAGACTGAACGGATGCGCGAGGCCGCGGACGATCGGCGTCACTCGAATCCGTGCCTGCTCGGCGGTGTCGAACGTGTAGGACGGCTGCGACAGCGTGAGCGGCTTGAAGCCGATGTTTGCCTGCTGCTGCGCCGCGACGGCCGACGCGAGTACAACTGCGGCGGCACCGACGAGAAACGATCTAACCATTGGCAAGAAGCCGTCCGTATCCGGGCGTCTTGACCTTGAGGTCAAGCAGCCGCATGCCCGCCCAGAGCGCATGCGGCAGACTCGAAACCACTGGAACGCTTGTCTCTTTCTCCAGCGGCGCAAGAATTTCCAGCGTGCGCAGGCCACCGCAGGACACCAGCAGCGCATCAGGTGACTTCGACGCCTGCTTGAAGACGTCGGCGCTGAACTTCTGCAGGTCCGCCTGCGAGACCTTGCCGGGATCGCCGATCGCTTCGAGCCCGAGGCCTTTCATCGCCACCACGTCGAAGCCTGACTCGCGAAGAAAGGCGTCCAGACGCCGGTTCACTTCTTCGTTGTACGCGGTGGCCGCTGCCACACGCCTGGCCGACACGGCTTTCAGGCCGTCGACGACGGCGGTGCTCATGCTCGTGGCTTTGAGGCCGGTCGCCTTGCGGATGTCGTCGAGCAGCTTCTCGTTGAACGCGGCGCCGCGATAGAACGTCAGCGACGTGCCGAGCAGATCGATCGCCGCAGCTCCCCGCTTCTTGAGCTCGAGCGCCGCGGGCACGATCTTGTCGATCACCGAGTCGTAGCCAGCCGGCGTCATCGTCTTCAACCCGAGGCCGACGACGGAGAAGCGAATGGAGGGGTCGTACAAGGCGAGGCCTTCGGGGGGGACCGGATAGTCGGCGGGTGGAGCAATCAGGCCGAGCAGCGGCCGCGTCTGCGCGAAGGCGGTGTTCGCAGCGACGCCCAGGGCGACGCCGGCCTGCAGGAACTCACGTCGTGAAACTGTCATGACGCCGGTAGTGTCGCTCTGACAGCCGCCGGGTGACAAGCAGGATCAATGTCAGGCAGGGCTGATGCCCTGTTGACCAGGGTCCCAGCGCCACATCGGCGACCCAGCCTCCAGGTGGACGCCGCCGAGCCAGCGGTCCATGCCGCAGAGCGTGACGCGGTCTCTCTCGCCGGCGAGCACGGTCCGCCCGGCTTCGGTGAGGCTGACCGATCGCCGCCACCCCTCGCCATCAGAGAGCGTGAGGAGCGGGGGCGTGGTGGACGCCAGAGCCTCAGCTGTGTCGAAGAGCGATGTGTCGGCGATTTAGTACGCGGTCTCGCCCTGATCCATGCGCGGGAATGCGGCGGTCAGCGAGATGCCGTCGCGCGACAGCTCGAGCAGCCGCCGCTCCCGTCGCGAGAGTCCGTCGGTGGTCCAGGGGTACTCCTGAAGAAACCGCGTGAGGGCTGCGCCGAGAAACGGCAGCGCGGAGGTGTCGGTCCGAGACAGTCGATCGAGCTGTTCCGGAGCAGGTTCACGGAACGCCTGCCACGCGCGTGCGGCCAACCCGTATTGCGCGTCGGTGATTCTCCGCCGCGTGGCAAGCAGCGGCGCCAGCTCGGACACCGTCAACTCGCCCAGGCCCCTGAACGCCGGACGCCCGGGAAAGGAATCAATGCAGATGAGACTGGCCGGCTTTGCCGCTGGGACGTGCTCCCGAATCCAGGTGAGAAGCTGAATGAGATTGAGCTGATCGAAGAGGTCGTGCTCGTACCACAGTACGAGCTCACCGTAGCCGTGATGCTCGGCAATGACTCTCCGCCATGCGTTGAGTCCTTCGACGGTCTCGGCAATCGACGCGGCGTTTGCCGGATCGCCGAGAAACCGCGCGCGCACCTCGAGCAGTTCGGCATCGGTGAGATTGCCGGGAACGGGGCCGTCGTGAAGCGGGTCAGCCCAGATCGAAACCGCCCCGGGAATGCGGGCGGCTTCGATTGTCATGGTCGTGCTTGTTCCGTTCGCGACGTGCAGGAACTCTGTCATGCCTCAGCTTGCGCACGCAGCGCAGTCCTGAAACAGCCAGTCTATCGCCAGCCCTGCGTCAGCCGCAGAACGGACGTGGGCTGACGCGTGCGACGGGTCCTCACCCGTCCCGTCACGATCCAGCCACACGCGCTGGACGCCGAAGATCTCCGCCGGAACGATGTCGCGCTCCCAGTCGGAGGCAACGTGAATCCAGTCGTCCTTGCGGACCTGCGCCATCAGCTGAAACGCCCGGAAGTGCCAGAGATCCGGCTTATGGGCGCGGATGCGATCCGCCGTGACGAACAGATCGAACGGCTGTCTGAACGCTCGATGCGCCGCCTCGAACTGTGCATCGTCGCAGTTCGTCAACACGCCGAGCTTGTAGCCGCGGAGACGGAGCTCCGCCAGCAGCGGCTCGACGTCGCTGAACGGCCGGATGGCCGGCTTTCGTTCGGTGCCGAAAGCCTGACCGTGAGATTCGGCCGGCGGGACGCGCGGTACGAGCGTGCCGTAACAGTCGAACGTGACCCATCGATTGTGATGTGCCGGAAACACTGGATCCTCCTTCCTTCAGTTGTTTAGACGCGCGTTCCTCCAGCTGGTTAGACCTGGCGTGAACGTCGCGAGATCGGGCGCTCCTTGCTAATGACGTAGCGCACCCCAGAAGAGGTGCTTCCAAAAAGCAAAAGGGCCATCACCCCGCCGGATGATGGCCCTTTGATGACCGCTTTCTGGTCCTGGTCCCTAGATCATCCGGCCTCACCCGTCTTGACGGCGTCGATCTGACCGCCATCCTTGGCGCACACGCCGACCCACGCAATGAATAGCGGGGTGTGACGGTAGACGTGGCGCAAAGTCAGATGCACAGGGACCTCGGAAACTCGTCCCGACAATCATATCGAAGTTTGCAGTTTCTGCCAATGAAAACGAGTAGATTGTCCTCCTCACAAAAGGGAGGGCGATGATGACGTGGCTGCGCTTCATGACGGCTCTGTTGGTGCTGGGCGTGAGTGCATCGTGTGGGACGGCACCGACCGATGACGGCCCGCAGCAGAGTGCATCGCCTCCCGCGCAATGGATCAACTATCCGACGCCGGGGCTGCCGCGAAACGCCGACGGCACGCCGAACCTCTCCGCGCCGGCGCCGCGCACGGCGGACGGCAAGCCGGACTTCTCGGGCGTCTGGGGGCTGGACGCAGGTCCGTCGCTCTTCTACATCGCCGGGGAGCTGAAGCCAGGTGACGCCAGACCGGAGGTCGCCAAGCTGCTGCAAGCGCGCGGCGAGAATCTGCAGTTCGACGATCCGATCGTGCACTGCCTTCCCGAAGGTCCACGCTTCAATCACTTCGTGGCGTTCCCGAAGAAGATCGTGCAGACGCCAACACTGATCATCGTCCTCGCGGAGGACATGAGCTATCGACAGATCTTCATGGATGGGCGCCCGCTTCCTGCCGACCCCAACCCAAGCTTCATGGGCTACTCCGTCGGCCGCTGGGACGGCGACACGCTTGTCGTCGAGACCATCGGCTTCAAGGAGCGGACGTGGCTCGATTGGGCCGGGCATCCCCACAGCGAAAAGCTCCGCCTCACCGAGCGATGGCGACGGCTCGACCACGGACGCATGGAGATCGCCGAGACATTCGAGGATCCCGAGTTCTACAGCCGGCCGATGAATGTGAAGGTCACCGGCACGCTCGTCCCGGACACCGACCTGCTTGAATACGTGTGCGCGGAAAACGAGCGGGATCGACCGAAACTGATCGGGTCCGCGAGCGAAGTACGAAAGCAGTACACACCTGTGAAGGTCGATCCCGCGGTGCTGGCGCAATATGCGGGCACGTACGATTTCCGCTTTCCAGAGAACCCGACGATCCCGTCGATGATGGTCATCTCCGTCAACGAGGGGACGCTCTTCCTCGGTCCCGTGCCGCTCGTCCCGATCGCTGAGTCACGATTCCTGCTTGGTCCCAATCCCATGGAGTTCGTGAAGGACAAGGAGGGCCGCGTCACGCACTTTTCCGCGACGTTCGTGGAGGGCGACCTGATCGGCCGGCGGGTGCCGGATCAGAAGCCGAATCAGAAGTAGTGTCCGCCTTCAGGCGGACCATTAGCGGAACAATCAGAGCGGCGCAGGAATCGAATAGAACTCGTCGAGACGATGGTCGGGGTGCAGGCCGAGCGCTTCTCGCTGCACTTCGAGATACCAGCGGTACCGGATGGCACGGCGGCGCAGCTCGCGGTAGTGGGCGACATCAGCGGACGGGTTCGACCAATGCACCTCGCCGATGCGTGCCCGCAGTTGCCGCAGTTCCTCGATGAGCGATTCCAGGGTCTGGCTGATGCGCCGGAGCGCGGCCGCGCGCTCCTCCATCAGCTCGAGCTCGATTCTCCCCTGACGCTCCGCTGTTTCCCGTCGTCCCATTGCAGTATTCTCGCGCAGCTTTCTCGATGACACGAGCCCTGGCCGATATCATCTCAGGCTACGACCGCAACGCGCCGCTGAGCGACGCTTCCACGATTCCGTCCGAGTGGTACACCGATCCACGGGTGGACGAGCTCGAGCGCCGCGCCGTGTTTTCGCGCGGCTGGCAGGTTGTGGCCCGTGTCGAACAGCTCGAACGGCCAGGACAGTTCGTGTCCTGCGAAACACCAGGCCGTGAACCGGTCGTGCTCGTGCGTGGCAACGACAACATCCTGCGCGGCTTCTTCAACGTCTGCCGCCACCACGCCGCGGCCGTCGTCACGTCGCCAGAGGGTTCGGCCGCACACCTGCGCTGCCCGTATCACGGCTGGACGTACGGGCTCGATGGATCGCTGAAAGGCACGCCCGACTTCGCCGGTGTCTGCGGCTTCGACCGATCGGCGAATGGCCTGGTGCCTATCGACATCGGCGTCTGGGAGCGATGGGTCTTCGCGAGACTGACGCCTGACGGTCTCCCGTTGGATCGATATCTCGGCACCGATCTCGCCGGCCGGTTTCCTTCTCAGGCGAGCCAGGCGCTTCGGTGGATGGAACGGCGGTCGTACACGGTTGACTGCAACTGGAAAGTGTTCGTCGACAACTATCTCGACGGCGGGTATCACGTCCCGCACCTGCACAAGGGACTGGACAGCGTCCTCGATTACAGCAGCTACACCATCGAGAACGGCGAGCGCTTCTGCCTGCAGTCCAGCCCAATGGTCGTTGAGGGAGCCGAGGCTCGAACGGGATCCGTCCGCACCGGTGAGCGCGCGCTCTACTTGTGGGTCTATCCGAACTTCATGATCAACTGCTACGCGGACGCGATGGACACGAATCTCGTGATTCCGCGTGGCCCGGATCGCACTGACGTCATCTTCGATTTCTACTTCGCGGATGTCTCAGAGGAGGCGCGGAAGCGGAACCTCGAGAGCATCGCCGTCAGCGAGCAGATTCAGGATGAGGACGTGGCGATCTGCGCGTCCGTACAGCGCGGACTTCACTCGCGCGCCTACACCGCCGGCCGCCTCTCGGTCAGACGTGAAGCGGGCGAGCATCTGTTTCACCGTCTGCTCTACGATGATCTCGCGTCAGGCCTGAAGTGAACGCCTGAACGTCGGAGCAGTTCAGCGGCCAAAGCTGTCGAGCAGGCCTTTCAGGCGGCGTCCCGCCTCGTTTTTCAACCCTCGCTTCGCGGCCGCCCCCACGTCAATCGTCAGGCGAGGCATCTCCAGCGTTCCGCCGATGGCCGCGGGAAGCACGACGCGATTCCCTTCCCTCGTATAGCGAATCAGATCGGTGCCGCCCTGTGCGGAGAGCGCTTCCGAAAGCGTGACGTTGACGCGGCCGTCGAGCGCATCGGTGCTCAGGTTCAGCGTGCCCGTGCCCGCCATGTCCGCATCGTCGGAGTGAAACGCGAACGGATCCGCGCGAAGCACCCGATTCGCCAGCGTGAATCCGACGTCGAGCCGCTCGAATGCGTCAGTGCCCGCTCCTGCGTTCGGCGCCGGCCTGCCGAAGAAGAGAATCACCGTGCGCACGAGATGCAGACGGCGGATCGTCCCGTTGACAATCGACGCGGTCCCGCTGCCGCGCGCATCGCGCAGCAGCTGAGCGAAGTCCGCTCCCGATCCTGTGAAGGTTCCGGCGCCGCTCAAGCGGCCCGTGATCGTGTCCTCGGCGCCGCCAAACGCGGCGAGCTGCGCTACGTCGAGATCGGCGATCTTCGACTCGAGCCTCGCAGAGAGCTGCTGGCCGAGACGCGCGGTGATCGCTCCTTCGTAGCGGCCGCCGAACAACTCCATCTTCAGCGGCTTCAGCGTGACCGAGTCGCCGTCTCGAGTGAGATCGGTGGCGAAGTTCGTGGCCTGGACGCCGGCCGCGGTCGCCTGCCCGGCGGTGATGGAGGCAACGATTCGCGCGCCGGGGCCGCTGCTGCTCCGCCGCGATCCAGCAGACGCCGGCGAAAACGCCGCGGCCAGCGCGATGAGCTCGTCCACGTCGAGGCGGTTGGCGGAGGCCTTGAGTCGCGCATCGACCCGCGGCGACAAGGCGATGACACCATCGGCGCTCAGCGTCGTGCTGCCGGACTCTGCGCTGAACCGCTGAAGTGTGAGGGCCTTGCCGTCGAAGGACGAATCTGCGGACACGACAATCTCGCGCCCGCGGCTCCTGAGCCGCACTGAACGCAGCGAGATCGAGCGAATGGAGACAATGCGGACGGCGGGCTCGGATGCCTCCGATGCCTCTCCGCCGTCTGCTGTCTCACCCGGGAGGCCAAACGGCAGCGGCATCTCGATGCGGCTGCCGGAGACTCGAACGTCCGCGTTCTCAATTCGTCCACTGAACAGCGGCCGCAGATCGGACGCGATCTCCACGTCGTCCAGAGCAAGCTGCACCGGCTCGCCGACGCGCACGTCGCTGAGCTGAATCGCCAGCCGTGGCAGGAACTGCGCCCGCGCGCCGCCGATGCGGACCGGGTGCCCAAGCCACGACGTCGCCTGCGCTTCCAGCGCCGTGCGGAAGCCGTCCCGGTCGAAGAACCAATAAGCCGCGGCAGCGCCGATCACAACCAGGAGAACGGCCGCTGCAGCGGTCAGGAGCAGGAGTCGTCGGAGCACGCGTGACTATTATGCCCATCACGCGTCCGGGGCTCGATCGTGTCGTCCGCCGTTCAGTACGCGCGGCGGGTGCGCCGGCTGCGACGATACTGCCGCCCGATGCCGAGCAACCCGACCCCCAGCATTAAGAGCGTCGTCGGTTCCGGAACGGCGGTGGTCACGGGCGGTGTGGTGTTGGTACCCGCGAAGTCGGGAGAGAGGATGGCGTTGTCCTGGAGGAACTGTGCTCGGAGATTGACGGGTGTGGTCGCCGTCAACTGGTTGGTACCTGACAGATCTACCAGTAGCTGAAACAGCAACGACTGGCCCTGGATGTGGGCGCCCAGATTCTGCGCGTCGCCTGGTCCGCTCTGCAGACACACTTCATTGCCGTTGTTTGTGTTCGAGGTGCAGCTCGCGGCACTCGCGGACACGTTGTCGTAGAACACCTGCCAGTTGGTTCCACCCGAGGCCGATTGCAGAGTCGGGGTGGCCTCATAACCGGTCGGCGTCGGGAAACCGGAAATCGTCCAGCTCAGTTCATCCAGGAAGAGCGGGGCTGAGCTGTTTCCACGAAACAGGATGTCCAGAAAGTAGTCATTCACGTCCGCTGTGCTGGTGTCTTCGGTAAAAGCGAGACTCGCTTCCAGAATCCCCCCGGGGCACGACACGTTTCCCGGGCAGAAGTTGACGGACAGGATTGGAGCTGCATTCGCGCTCGAAGCGAGCGCGAGCACCAGTGCGACGGCCGCGAGAAGTTTCATGGTGCACCCATAAACGATGTGTGTTCGGTTTCTGATGATCACAGCGAAGCACTGCGAGCAATACCAGTGCCTCCCTCGATCTAATTGCGCGAATAATTCAGAGAGACTTAGCATTCGGTGGCAAACAGTGAAGGTTTCAACGTGCGTCACCGCACGAGTGCCGAACAGATGGGCGAACACAACCAAAACCGTATTAGTTACGTGTCCTTGTCGGAGTCAGTTTCGCGGCGACTGTAGTGGACTCATTCGCGACAATACGAACGCCCTGAGACCACGCCGAGTACCCGTCGAGCTGAAGTCGAACCGCACGCGAGCCTGCCGGCATCTCATCCAACAGCAACGGCGTTTTTCCGACGCGCCGTCCGTTCAGGAAAACATTGGCACCACGCGGCTGTGAGTACACCGCGAGCGTACCTTGAGGGGCGTACCCTATCGTCGAGACAGGAGTGTTCGAGCTCAGCACGTCACGTGTTGCGGATCGGCGCGTGTCGCGACGCGTCGAGCTCGCGCGTCTTGCTGCTGACCTCGGCGTTGGCGCTGCCGCGGGCGACGACGCAACAGGCGGTCGAGCGATGTCGGATGTCGCAATCGGCAGAGGTGCGAGAGTCATCGCCAGACTCGAACGTGAACTCGGTGAACTCTCTCCGACAACAGACGATGGTTTTGACGCCTTGACGTCAGACGACACAGACCAGTCAGTCGTGGCAAACACCAGCGCCATGACAACTCCCGACACGAGACCGGAAGCGAAGGCCATTGGATTCCCGGACCGATGAATCTGTCTGCGGCCTGACACCCTGCCGGATGCTTTCGCTACAACTACGGCCGGCACGAATACGTCAGCGGCAGGTAGAACCGGCGCTGGCGGTAAGGCGGGGAGGGCCGGCGACGCTTTTGCGATGTTGGCTTCGTGAGCAAATGCAAGGAGGGGATCGGCGCCGTCATCGTCGCCGAGATTGATGACTGCCGCACGGTCGTCCGCCATGGCGCCGGCCGAAGCAAATCCATGGCCGGAATGGCCATTTCGGCACCTGTCAAAAATTACGGATGAGACCTGGTTGTTATAATGGTGCGTTCGCGCCTCTTCACGGGGCCGAAAGCATGCATCCGGCGTCAGCCGGAGCTCAGCACACGACCCGGAGAGGTACCGAAGTGGTCGTAACGGGGGCGCCTCGAAAGCGTCTTGTCGGGTAACCGGCACGTGGGTTCGAATCCCACCCTCTCCGCCAACCTTCGCTCGCCTGACATGTGAGCGAGCTACGGTTGGAAGCTCCTGCCGGGCAGCACCGAGTAGAGTGCCTGTCTGAGCGCGACGTCTCTCGGATCGCCGTTGAACGTCGTACCCATCCGGCTCGTCACGTAGCCATAGCCAATCTCCGCATCCGGATCCGCAAAGCCATTGGCGCCGCCGGCGCCTGGCGACCCGAACGAGCGTGCGCCGCCGAACTGCCAGTTCTCACACGGCTTCATGAACCCGAGCGAGAACTGCACCTCGCTCTTGAGGCATTCGTCGTAGAACCCGCACGCCGCAGGAACGGCTGGCGCAGCCAGCAAGTCCAGCGTTGCCCGTCGCAGCCCCAGTTCCAGCGCGCCCGACGCGAACACGCTGTACGCGTGAGCAATGCCGCGCGCAGTGGCGACTCCTCCACCGGCTGGCACTTCGAGATTGCGTGCGTAAACGCGTTCCTTGTCGAGATACACAGACGTTCCCGGGTTCACCGCGAGCGCCCGGCGAATGTTCGAGTGACGATTCATCCCCTCGAACATGAGCCGCAGCGGACGGAAGCCGATCAGCATTTCGAGCTGGCCCGGAGCTGCAAGCGTGGCAAGGCGAGAGTTCGGAATCTCTTCGGGAAGGCGGATGTAGACGTCCTCTCCAAGAGGGGTCGCGATCTCGTCCTGAAAGAACTGCCCCAAGGTGCGATGCTTCGGATCCACGCGGCGAAGGATCTCGCCTTCGTAGAAGCCGAGAGTCAGACCGTGGTACGCCTGTCGCGTGCCGGGTTCCCATGCCGGGGTGTGGCGGGCCATCACCGCGGCCAATCGATCCGGGTCCGCGACGATGCTTCGATCGACGAACTCGTCGAAGGCGAACAGGCCGGCCTGGTGCGCGAGGAGCTGGCGGACGGTGATCGTCTGCTTTCCGTTCTGCGCGAACTCGGGCCAGTACTTCGTCACTCGCTCGTCGTAATCCAGCCAGCCGCGCGAGTGGGCGATCGCAAGTGTCATCGCGGCCAGGCCCTTGGTGGCAGAGTGAATGACCACCATGGTGTTCTGCTCCCATGGCTCACCCGTCTGCCTGTTCCGACTACCGCCCCACAAGTCGACGACCTTCTGACCGCGGTGATAGACACAACACGCGCCGCCGAGCTCACCGCGCTGAACAAAGTTTTCCTCGAAGACGTCGCGCACGGCTTCGAAGCCGCGACTCACCTGCCCCTCAATCGTCGCGAGCTCTATGGTTGCCGCTGACATGACGCACCTCCCACTGCGGTCGCTGCATGCGAGTCCCTGAGCCAGTTCCGACTGAATAGACCAGACGCATAACGCCTGCCTGAGCAGACGCAGCGAATTACGTGGAATCCCGGCGCGACGGTTCGACGTACCCGCTGGAAATCCCGCCGGCCCGCGGAATTCTCGACGCTCGGCCTCCTCGCCGAGGTCACGCGCGATCGAGTCGAGTCAGGTCTTTTCGTCTTCCGAAGCAACATGAGCGCGCGCCAGAGTGGGGCGGATGAGGTGCGATCGGGCAGACGCCATTTATCTTCAGTTCATCTGCGAGGCGATACCGTCAGTGCATGATGAACGTGAACAAACACATTCGAGGTCTCCTACCTCTCCTCACGCTGTGCCTCGTGCCGCCAGCATCGGCAGGCCAGCATCAGAACGATCAAAACGGCCAGTGCACTCCGGCGGGTTCACTCGTCAAGCTCGCAGACCTGCCTGAAGCGAGCGGACTGGCAGCCAGCAGGCGGACACCAGGCCGACTCTGGACGCATAACGATTCAGGACAGCCCGTCCTCGTGGCGCTCGACAGCCGCGGGGGCTCCACTGGCCAGGTGCGAGTGTCTGGAGCGAAGGTAGAGGACTGGGAGGCCGTCGCGGTTGGGCCGTGTGGCACAGCTTCATGTCTGTACATCGGCGACATCGGTGACAACGAGGCGCGACGCCGGCGCATCACCGTCTATCAGGTACCGGAACCCGACAACGCGAGCGGAACAGTCGCCGTCACCCGGGTGTATCACGCCACCTATCCGGATGGTGCCCACGACGCAGAGACCCTCCTGACAGCCGGAGGGAGGCTGTACGTAGTCACGAAAGGTGAAACGGGCGCCGTTGCGCTCTACCGGTTCCCAACGCAGCTGCAGGCGGGTGCGACGGTGCGGCTGGAGCATGTTGCACGCATTTCATCGAAGACCGATGCGGATGCACGAATCACGGACGGGGCCGTCTCGCCAGATGGTCAGTGGACCGTGCTCCGGTCCCGGTCAGCGCTGACGTTCTACCGGACCGCAGATCTGCTCGGCGGTCACACCCGAGCCTCGTACGTGGTGGCCGTCTCTCCGTTGAAGGAACCGCAGGGCGAGGGAGTGGCGTTCGGCGACGACAACACGGTCTTCGTCACGGGCGAGGGCGGAGGAAAGAAACAGGCAGGCACATTCGGGCGCCTCACCTGCGTGTTGCCGAGGGGGTGATGCGTCTCGTGATCGCGGCCGTCGCCGTCGTCTCCGTGATCGCCTGTGGCCGCCTCGCGCGGGAGGTGCGGCTGGTTCCGAGTCCAGCTGTGACGATCGATGAGTTGTGGCAGGAGCCGGTCGATCTCAAGAATCGAAGTCTGCTCGACGGTCCGGGCGGACCGGACCTGATGCCGCGGCAGACGACATTCGCGTTCGTCGCCCGCGATACCAGCGGCTGGAGCCCGGGCTTCGATGTCCGGAGCGACGATGCGCTCGATTGGAGCGTCAAGCTGGGGCCGGAGGCGCAGTCGGAGGTCGTCAGTTCAAGAATCCTGTGGGCGATCGGCTTTCATCAGCCACCGACGTACTACCTGGAGCGGTGGACGCTGACCGGTGCGGAGAGCGGGCCGCAGCCGGCAGGACGTTTTCGTCCCGCTCTGAGGGGTCGAGAGGTCGTCGGCGATTGGTCGTGGTACGAGAACCCATTCGTCGGTTCCCGAGCTTTCGGCGGCCTGATCGCCGCCAATCTCATCCTCAACAGCTGGGACTGGAAAACATCAAACAACAAAATCTATGAGCTCTCCGAACCAATCAACGGCGTCAAGCGGTGGTTCGTCGTGCGGGATCTTGGCGCCTCGCTCGGCCGAACGACTTATCCGACCCTGCTGAAGTGGTTCCGCCTCCGCGGCTTCGGCCAGGGCACGCGCAACGATCTGGCAGGCTTCGAAGCACAGGGTTTCATCACTGGCGTCGACGAGGACTCCCGGCCCAGGTTCGACTACCGGGGCATCTATCGCGACGTGATCGACACGGTTACGCTTGCGGATGTGCAGTGGATCTGCGCGCTGCTGAGCCGGCTGACCGATGACCAGTGGCGCGACGCGTTTCGAGCCGGTGGCTACACCCCTGAGCAAACGGCCCGCTACATCGCCAGGATCGAGGCGAAGATCGCGCAAGGCCTGCGGGCCAGCCTCCGCTGATCACCGATGAGAATCCTGGTTGTCGAAGACGAGCCCATCGCCGCAACCGTGCTCGCCAAGGGGCTTCGCGAGCACGCATACGCCGTCGACGTGGCCGGCGACGGGTGTGCCGCATTCGAGCAGGCCACGATCAACGATTACGATCTGATGATCGTCGACGTTCTGCTGCCCGGCATGAACGGAGTTGAACTGTGCGCGCGTCTGCGCGCGGATGGTGTCACTGCGCCAATCCTCATGCTGACGGCGAGGGGCGAACCTGACCAGCGTGTCCAGGGGCTCGACGCCGGAGCTGACGACTACCTGTCGAAGCCGTATCACTTCCCGGAACTGCTGGCGCGCGTGCGGGCGCTGCTTCGACGTGGACCCGCGCTGGCATCTTCGGTCCTGGAAGTCGATGATTTGAAGGTAGATACACGCGCACGGCGCATCGAGCGCGGAGGCCGGCTGATCCAGCTCACCTCGAAGGAGTACGCGCTGCTGGAGTATCTCGCGCGGCGACGCGGTGAGGTCGTCGGCCGGGCGGACATTGCCGAGCACGTCTGGGACGACAGCTTCGATCCGATGTCGAACCTGATCGAAGTCTACGTGCAGCGCCTGCGCCGCAAGGTCGACGATGGCCACCCGATCAAACTCATTCATACGCGCCGCGGCGCCGGATACACCCTCGACATCGCCGATGTTGAAGGCGCTGAGGATTGACAGCGTCCGCGGCCGGCTGACGCTGTTTTACGTCAGCGTCCTGGCCGTGGCGCTCGTCATCGTTGGTGCGCTGATCTACGTCCTTCTGGCGCGCGCGCTGTTCGTCCGCGTGGACGACAACCTGCTGGCTGGCGTCGGCATCGCAGCAACGTCCTTGTCCAACGACCTCGAGGAAGGCCAGGACTACGAGGACGCCGCCCGAAGCACGGTTGCAGAGCAGGCCTCGGCCGCGCAGATGCTCGCCATTTACGACCGAAAGGGCCGGCTGCTCGCGGAAAGCGGACGGGACAGCGACCTCGAGATCCCTCTGCCACGGGTTGACGGCGTCCCCGACAGCAACGCGTTGCTGCAGACAGTGCTCGAGCGCGATGGCGACGATCGGCACCGGCTGGCGTTCCGGCGCGTGTCGCTTCCGGCAGCGGAATACATTGTGGTGGCCGGCGCCGATCTGGAGCCGATTGACGCGGAAGTCGCGTTTCTGCGCCGAATCCTTGGCTATGTCGTGCCGATCGCGCTCGTGATCGCCGCGCTCGGCGGCTCGTTCCTCGCGCGGAAGAGCCTGTCGCCGGTCGTGGCGATGGCGGACCGCGCGCGGCGGATTGGCGTGGAGAACCTGAGTGAGCGGTTGCCCGTCGCGAATCCGCGCGACGAGCTTGGCCATCTGGCTGAGACCTTCAACGAACTTCTCGCTCGGCTCGAAACGTCACTGATCCAACAACGCCAGTTCATGGCGGACGCCTCACACGAGTTGCGGACGCCGGTGACGACGACGCGGACGGCGGCGGCGGTGGCGCTGCAACAGTCGCACCGCGACGAAGCGGACTATCGGGACACGTTGAAGATCGTCGAGGAGCAGGCCGTGCGGCTGTCTCGCGTCGTCGATGACATGTTCACGCTGGCTCGCGCCGACGCCGGTAACTACCCGGTGCGCACGACGCCGATGTACCTCGACGAAGTGATTGACGAGGTCGTTCGCGCGGCGAGAGTCGTCGCGGGCACGAAGGGTGTGTCAGTCGAGACACACGTGGTGGCCTCCGCGGTCTTTGCCGGCGATGAAGAGCTCATTCGGCGGATGGTCGCCAATCTCGTCAACAACGCTGTGCGTCACACACCGGACGGAACCACCGTACGTGTTGAGCTCGACGAAACGGACTCCGGCTACGCGATCGCCGTGAAGGATCAGGGGCCTGGGATTGCGCCTGATATCCGGACACAGATCTTCGAGCGATTCTTCCGTGAGGATGTGTCGCGGCGGCGCAGCGCACAGGACGGCGCCGGTCTTGGCCTCGCGCTGGCTCGGTGGATCGCCCGCGCCCATGGCGGCGACGTCGTGCTTGCCCGGTCGTCTCACTCTGGCTCGACGTTTGTCATCTCGCTGCCGCCGTCTCGTAACGTTTCAACGCCGGACGCAGCGCCGCAAGCCACCAGCACATGAAGGCCCACAGGTACCACGAGCCCCACGTCGCCGCCTGGAGCCGGCCTGCCGCGAGCGCTGCCGTCTGAAACGAGAGCGGTACGCACAGGCCGGCAAACCCGGCCGCGAGGAGCCGCCGCGTCCAGCGATCACCCTGGTGATACAGGAGTCCCATCGGGCCAACGAGCGGCAGCGCGTAGTACAGCCACGCGATCGGCGACACGAGATACGCCGCAACGAGCACCGCGAACCAGGCACTGTCTCTGGTCAACGCCGGCAACCGCCAGGCGAGCAGCACGAGGATGACCATCCCGAAACCGGCGCCGGCCCACGCCGGCGTGTCCATACGCGCGATCCATCCCCAGACGGAGAGATTGACGCTCGCGTACTGCCACGTCACTGAGCGAAGCCCCTCGATCCACTCAGACGTTGCGGGCCTCAGCCACAACAACCCGATCGCGTAGCCGGCGCCAGCGACGGCGGCGGCCGTCAAGGCCGCGCGCCACGCGCGCCGCCAGAGCCAGTACATGGCAACGAGCGCCAGGAAGGGTTTCAGGTAGATCGCCACGCCCAGCCACACGCCGGCCGCGCGGAATCTGTCTTCACGGTCCGCCAGCCATGCCATCGTCACGAGCGCGAAGACCATGAGGTGAAGCTGCCCGAGGATGATACCGATCGGCATCCCGTGACACGCGAGGAGCAGCGCGGCAACCTGCCAGACCGGCCGGTGCCACACGCGGGCGATACGACCGGCCGCCCAGAGCGCTGCGGCCAGGCCGGCGGCCGTCCATACAAGAAAGGCAAGTCGGATCGGCAGGAGCGCCAGCGGCGCAAAAACCAGTGCGACGAGGGGCGGTGTGAGATTCGGCGATGCGCCGGCTGGCGTGGCATACCAGCCGGTGCCGTCGAGCACCGCCCTGCCCATTCCGTGGAACGTTTGCCAATCTGGCGCCGGCGTGCGGACGCCGAGCGAAATCACAACCGTCAGCCAGACGAGGCCGTACGCGAGCAGCAGCCAGCACAGGCCGGCATGTCGTCGCAGCGCGAACATGCTCAGGTATTAGAGCCGAAGTCGAAGATACGCAGGGTGCCCTGGAAGGGGCGCCCTGCGGGCTTCCTATGAGCGGGGCGGCGGCGGCGGAACGCTGGCGCGCGGCGGCGCGGCCTGCATCGATCCGAACACCTTCATCGATGCGGCGATCATGCCGGCGACGTCGGAGACGGATGCAGGCACGATCACCGAGGTGGTGCTC
>DATLLQ010000251.1:0-13774 GCA_035537775.1 Vicinamibacterales bacterium
AGGTTCGTCACTCCGGGCTCGACGGTGACGCGCTTGTTCGCGATGTCGATGTCCAGCACCCGATTGAGGCGGGCCAGGCTGATGACGACGCCGCCGGGAACCGGTAGCGCGCCGCCGGACAAGCCGGTGCCATGCCCGCGCGCCACGAACGGAATGCCCTCGCTGCTGCAGAGCTGAACGACACGCTGTACCGCCGACGCAGAGTCCGGCAGCACGACGACCGCCGGCTTCTCACGCAGGTGCGGCAGTGCGTCACATTCATACGTCAGCAGCTGCACCGGATCCCGCAAGACACCGGCGTCTCCACAGATGGATCGCAGCCCGTCGATCACCCGATCGTTCACGAAGGCAATGGTACACTGCGCGGCATGCGGGTTCGGCTGGATTACGGCACCGAAGGGCTCAACGTAGACCTCCCTGACGAGCGCGTCACGGTCATCGAACCGGTACCGCGCCCCGCAGTACCAGACGCCGCCGCAACCTTGAAAGCCGCGATCCGCAGCCCAATCGGCTGCGCCCCTCTGCGGGAGCAGGTGCGCAAGGGGCAACGTGTGGCGATCTCGGTCTGCGATATCACGCGCGCTCAACCACGCCGCGAGCAGCTGCAGGCGATCTTCGAGGAGATCCCGGACATCCCACGGTCCGACATCACGATCTTTATCGCCACCGGTACGCACCGGTCGAACACAGACGCCGAGCTCGAACGCATGCTCGGCGCCGACATCCTGCGCACCTGTCGCGTGGTCAACCACAACAGCCGCGACGCGGCAACGCTGGCGTTTGCCGGCACCACGTCAACCGGCGTGCCCGTCTACCTGAATCGTGAATTCCTGCAGTCCGATGTGCGCATCACGACGGGGTTCGTCGAGCCCCACTTCTTCGCCGGCTTCAGCGGCGGCCCGAAGATGGTGGCGCCCGGGCTCGCCGGGCTTGAAACCGTGATGACGCTGCACGACGCGAGCCGGATCGGCCATCCGAAGGCCACGTGGGGCGTGATCGACGGGAACCCGGTGCACGATGACGTGCGCGAGATCGCCAGGATGGTGGGCGTTCACTTCGCGCTCGATGTGACGCTCAATCGTGAACAGCAGATTACCGCGGCGTTCGCCGGCGACATCCTCGAGCAGCACCGCACGGCGTGCACACATGCGCGCGACACGGCGATGCGCGCGGTACCGCAGCCGTTCGACGTCGTGCTCACGACGAATTCAGGCTACCCGCTCGATCAGAACCTCTACCAGGCGGTGAAGGGAATGTCCGCCGCTGCGAAGATCGTCAAGCCAGGCGGAACGATCGTCTGTGCGGCGGAGTGCCGGGACGGGCTTCCCTCGCACGGGTCGTACGGTGCCATCCTCTCCTCGCAGCCCACGCCCGCAGCGCTGCTGGAGATGATCTGCAGCCCGGGCTACTCCACGCCGGACCAGTGGCAGGTGCAGGTCCAGTCGCAGATTCAGCTGAAGGCGCGTGTCCTGGTCAAGACGAGCGGCCTCAGCGCCAGCGATCTCAGCGCCGCGCATTTCACGCCAATCGAGGACGTCGGCCGGACCGTGCATGAACATCTCTCGCAGGCGGGGCACGACGCGACCCTCTGCGTGCTGCCGCAGGGGCCGCAGACGATTCCGTACTTAGTTGGTAGTTAGATAGTTCGTAGTTAGTCGGTAGTTGGTAGTTGGTAGTTGGTGTTCGTGCCCTCGTCGTCCTTCTAACCTGCCTGGTTGCGTCCTGCGCCAGGACGGCACCGGTTATCCTCGCGCCCGACCCGGCGGTCCTCACGGTTCTCACATGGAACATGCATGGCGGCAGGGGCGACCTGCAGCGCCTGATCGCGGACCTCGAGGCCGGACGCCTGACAGGCGCGCCCGCGGGCGATTACGTACTGCTGCTGCAGGAGTTCGTCGATCGCGGCGATGATGCGGTCGCCCGCTCGAGCAGGCGTCCGCTGACGCTCTTCTCCAGCCCGGTGCGAGGCTCTTCGAGCAACGCGATCGTGTCGTCACTCAGACTCGAAGAACCGCGCACGATCGATCTGCCGCGCGAGCGTCAACCGAGAGCCGCTGTCGTGGCGCGTGTCCGCGTCGCCGGGGAGTCGCTCTTCGTCGTCTCGACGCACCTCGAGAATCGGCTGGGATTGCTGGAAGGGCTGTTCGCCGACAAGGCCCGCGGACGTCAGGCGGAGGTGCTGCTGCAGTCACTGTCCGGGCATGGACTGGTCGGCGGCGACTTCAACACGATGCTGGGCCCTGACGAACCGGCGTGGCGCCTGCTCCTCGAGCGGTTTCCAGACACGCCTGAGAAGCCCGAGCCGACCTTTCGCGATCGGCTCGTGCTGGATCATCTCTTCTTCGATCTACCCGACGGATGGCGTGCAACGCGCCAGGTGATCGCGGACCAGTACGGGTCGGATCACCATCCGGTGATCGCCGAGATCACTGGTCCTTTCCGTTAGTCCGCCCGTCCTTTGAGTTAATCCGGAATGACAGGGCCAGTGACGGGTGCCGCTGGCGCGCGGCGTTGGCGGCAGTCGTATACACCGCCACGTCGAGCCCGACCCGTGGCGAGAAGTTCAGCCCGACGCCACCGGTCGGGTTCCACATCTCCCGCGAGTAGTACCCGCCGCCGCGAAAATCGATCAACGGCGTTCGATACTCGACGCCACCGCGGACCGCGTTTCCCTGATAGCCGTGCGCGTATTCGGCCATCACCGAATAGCGGTCGGCAAAGTAACCGCCGTTGACGTGGTAGTCCCTCGGCAGCTCGACACGGAGGTCGTTCAGCGGGAAAGGGCCGCTCTCGAGGAAGTCCTGGCCAAGAAACAGATTGCCCAGCAGGAACGTCGTCTGCTCAACATCCCTCCAGTTGATCCGATTGGCGATTCCGTTGACGCCGAAGCCCACCTCGACGCCGTGGAGCACGACGGCAACGCCGGTGTCGATGGAAAAACCGCTTCCGATGCCGGCGGTCGTCCGCACGATCTGGAGCGGCGTCGGCAGAAGAGGATTGATCGTCAGCAGGCCCGCTGCGTCGGTATCCAGCCGCAGTGCGGCATTGGCGTTTTCGTAACGGAAGCCGTGAAGGTAGTTGTAGTCGGCAGCGACGTAAATGCCATCACGCCCGGAATCGGTGCCGGCGGCGAACCGTCCGCGATACCCGCCGGTGATTGCCATCGCGAACTGTCCCTGAAGGGCCGTCGTTATCGGGTACGACGTGTTCGGAAAGCGGAGAGGGTCTTCGCTGGCCAGGATATCCACGACACGCGGATCGAGCACAGAGCCGGCTCGCATCGAGAGGTACGGACCGGCGCCGACGTAGATGCCCTGGAACGGACCACCGCGCTCACCGCGAAGAGGGATCGTCATGCCCCATGACGGCTTCGCCAGCCCTTCCGCCACCGGCTGGTTCGCCAGCTCGTAGCCTCGATACTCCGCGAGGTCGCGGCTGACGGTTGCGTTGCGGATGTCCGTGAACAGGTCGCGCCCACTGACCGAGTCCTGATCGCGTCCGATCCGGAGATGGAGCGGCGCCGACGCGTACTCGATCGTCCGAACGATGTCGAATTCATCCGACTCCGGATTGAAGCGATCGAAATCGCTCATCACCTGGAAGAGGCCGAGCGGAATGATGATGCTCTTGTACGGGCGCTGCTCATCCACCATCCGGGACGCGAGATTGTCGCCCCCGCTCACGTTGCCGAGGGCGATGCTGCGCGCGTCGAACGACCAGTTCTGCGCGCCAGCAGAACCAGCCGACACCAGGCTGAAGACGAGGGCGAGGGACAGGCGGCGAAGAACCACAGAACCTCCGATCGAGGGCGGATGGCCGGACGAAGAGTCAGCCGGACCCGGGGGGACCTCAGATAGGAATCGGTCCGATGGTCCGGAATCTTTAATGCGTCAGCGCGTGGAGCAGGACGTCCACGCCAAGAGCGTAGCCCCGCGGGGAGAACTGATAGAAGAAGTCCGGGTCTTCTCCCTCTCGCTCCCACGAGTCGGCGACGTCGGTGTTGTGGGTCATCAGCACCATGATGCGCCGGTGGGAGTCGCGAATCGCGCGGAAGTGCACCACCGCGCTGTCCTCGAACCGCTCGGACGTGTTGTTGCCGCCCCACTGCCGCCAGAACTGGATGTTGGTGATCTGCGGCACCTCCTTCAGCTCGAACTGGCTGCGGAGGATCGGATCGTCGAGCGGGATGTCCTCGATCGGGAACTCCTCCGGCGGAAGCACGCGACCGATTTGGTACTCCCAGTTCTCCCACGCGGCGGTACCCCAGAAGTCGTCAGCCCAGAGGAACCCGCCCTTCAGGAAGTACTCGCGAAGCCGCGCGGCGTGCGCCTCGGTGAAACCGATGGTGCCCGCATCTGAGGCGACGATGATCGGACAGTTGAACAGCTGATCGTCGCTGGCGCGGACGACGTAGTAATTCGGAGAACCGTCGGTGTCGCGGCTGATCCTGGCGCGCGTCAGCTCGGAAAAGCGCGTCGAGAGGTTGATCTCGGCGTAGGGATAGTCGGTTTCCCAGCCGATACCGGAGGGTTCGCGTCGGACCTGGTTGTACGCAAGCCTGCAGATGACGAATGCGCTGTCCGGCATGTGGGCCGGGGCATAGCGCGTGGCGAATCCGCCTTCCCGGAAGAACCGCTGCGCGTCGAGCGCACCGGTTGCGAGGATCATGACCGCGCCGGTGATGACTGTCGCGAGCAGGAGGCGAACGCGACCGGAGAGCATGCCGGAGGTTAGCGTGATTTGAAGAGCGCGGCAACCTCTGGCTTCGTGACCTTGCCCATCGCATTTCTTGGCAGGGCTGTCAAAGGTCGCAGATCTCTGGGGATCTTGTACGGGGCCAGCCGCGGCCGCGCCCAGCTTTGCAAATCGGCAAGCGACAGCGTCATCCCGTCGCGAAGTTCCACGGCCGCCGACACGCGTTCACCCCATTCGGCGTCTTCAACACCCACCACGGCACATTCGGCAATACAGGGATGCGTCCGGAGCACTTCTTCGATCTCGAGCGCCGACACCTTGAACCCGCCGGTCTTGATGATGTCGACGCTGAGTCGGCCGAGCAGGCGATAGGATCCGTTTTCAAGCACTGCCAGGTCGCCCGTGCGAAACCAGTCGCCGCCATGCGGATGAGTCGACGGGCGAAACGCCTGAGCTGTCTCGTCGGGTCGCCGCCAGTATTCGAGGAACACGCCGGGCCCGTGCACCTCCAGTTCGCCCGGGAGGCCCTCCGCGACCTCGTTGCCTTCCTCGTCCACAAGCCGGACGTCGACCCCGGGCAGCGGCGTTCCGACGAACCCCGGCCGGCGCTCCCCTGCGATCGGATTCGACAACGCCATGCCGATCTCGGTCATGCCGTATCGCTCGAGCAACGTGTGTCCAGTGATATCGCGCCAGCGCTCGAGGATCTGCACCGGCAGCGCCGCGGATCCGGACATCATCAGCCGCAGTCCGCGAACGCCGTCTGACCATGCGCGCTGCGTCTCCGGCGTCGCGCTGTCCCACGCCGCGATGAGGCGGTGATAGACGGTCGGCACGGCAGTGAACACCGTGATCTCCCCGGACGCGAGACGCCGCCACACGGCCTGCGCATCGAAGGGATAGAGCATCTCGCACGTCGCCCGGATGGCCAGCGCACACCCGAGGCCGTTGATGATGCCGTGCACGTGATGGAGTGGCAGCACGAGCAGCAGCCGATCAGACGGCGTCCAGCGCCAGGCGCTGATGAGCGAGGAGATTTGCGCGCCGACCGTCTGGTGCGTGCTGACGGCACCCTTGGGCCGGCCCGTGGTTCCGCTCGTATAGATGATGAGCGCGCGCTGGTCGGAGCGGAGATGCGGTACGCCGCTGGACGGCTCGGCGCGCAGCGCGTTCTCCGCGAGCACGAAACGGGCGCGAGCCGTCTTCGCGAGCGCTTTGCCGGCGTCCTGCATCGCCGTATCAGCGACGACCACTGACGCATCGGCGTCGCGAACGACATATTCGAGCTCGGCCTGCGGGTGCGAGACGGCAAGCGGCACGGCGACGCCGCCGGCCCGCCAGATGCCGCGCTGGATCGCCGCGTACGCGAATCCCGGCGTCACGAGAAACGCGACGCGCGTCTCTTTCAGAGCCTCGTTGTCGCCAAGCAACGCGCCGGCGATGCGCATCGACGCGTCATCGAGCTCGTCGTACGAGTACGCGCGACCATCGGAGATGATCGCAGTGCGATCTGTCATTGACGGTATTATCTCAACCCATGGCACTTATCGAACCAGGCCGGAAGGCTCCCGCGTTCGCACTGAAGGATCAGAAGGGCGAAACGCACCGGCTGTCCGACTACGCCGGCCAGCACGTGGTGCTCTACTTCTATCCGAAGGACGACACGCCCGGCTGCACGCAGGAGTCGTGCGACTTTCAGGCAAGCCTGCCGGCGTACAAGCGTCGCAAGGCGGCGGTGCTCGGCGTCAGCATCCTCGACGAAAAGAGCAAGGCGAAGTTCGCCACGAAGCATGGCCTCACGTTCCCGCTGCTGGCCGATGCCGATCACGCCGTCGCGGAGAAATACGGCGTCTGGCAGGAGAAGTCCCGCTACGGGCGCAAGTACATGGGCATCGCGCGCACGACGTATCTGATTGGGCCTGACGGCAAGGTCGTGCAGCGGTGGGACAACGTCAAGGTGGACGGCCACGTGGACGCCGTCGCCGAAGCGCTGGGCTAGCTACCAACTATCCAACTGTCCAACTACCAATTAGAATGGCCTCGTGAAGCGCTGGCTGACTCGACGGGTCGTCGTCGCCGCCATGCTCGTGGTCGCCACCCTCGCGGTGGCCGCACACGTCGAGGCCCAGTTCTTCCGCAATTTCCGCTCGACGCGCATCGCGCGTCCGGCCGACTTCGACGGCACGTTTCAGTTCTGTCGAATCATGTTCGACGACAATCCGGCGGGCGACGGCGGCGACTGGAGCGTGGACTGGCCGCGGGCCGACATCAATCTGTCCATCCGCCTCTCCGAACTGACCAAGACTGTCGTCGGCAAGGCCCCAGCCGGCGATCCGAATCACCTGCTGCTCCGCCTCGGGGACGACACGCTCTTCCAGTGCCCGTTCGTCGTGATGACCGAGGTCGGGAGCATCCTCATCCACCCGGAGGAAGCCGAACACCTGCGCGAGTACCTCATGAAAGGCGGCTTCGTCTGGGCCGATGACTTCTGGGGCAGCTACGCGTGGGAAGTCTGGGAACACGAGATCCGCAAGGTGCTCCCCGCGGCCGAATACCCGATCATCGACGTGCCGCTGAATCATCCGCTCTTCCGCACGCAGTTCGAGATGAAGAACGGCGCGCCGCAGATCTCGGCGATCGGCAACTGGGCGAGAGGCGTGCTCTCCGAACGCGGCGCCGACAGCGCCGATGTGCACGTGCGCGCCATTCTCGACAAGAACGGCAACATCATGGTGCTCATCACGCACAACACCGACTTCGGAGACTCGTACGAACGCGAAGGCGACAACCCCGAGTACTTCTACGAGATGTCCGTCCCCGGCTACGCGTTCGGGATCAACGCGATCCTGTATGCGATGACGCATTAGGAACGGTTCACCCTTCCAGGTTCTCTCTTCTCAGTTCGTGTTCGGGTTCGGACTTCGGTTCTCTGTTCGAGGTTCTCAGTTCAGGGTTCGTTGTTCTGACTGGCGCGATTCGCTGCGTACAGAGCAACGCCCACGATCGCGGAGACGATCAGCATGAACGCCGGGAAGAGTTCGAAGAAGAGGATGCTACGAGCTTAACCCGAACCGTCGTTAGTAACCCATCTTCACCACACCCTGCTGCATCCCGTTGACGGTGCCCTTGTCGAGCCATTCGCGCGAGGCACGGAACAGCAGGGTGTGATTGCGCTCCCACATCGCGTTGTGGGAGGCACATCCCAGATCGACCATCACTTTCTGCGGCGAACCGAGATCGGCGTGAAGCTCGCTGACACGCGCCGGGGCCACCTGGCCGTCGTGGATGCCGGCGACCATCAGCGTCGGCGTCTGCATTTTCGAGACGACCGCCTGGTTCCAGCCCCACGTCGTGGTCTGCGGAGCGCGGCGAACGCCGGGGCCCCAGGTCGCCCCGACCGGGTCCGACATCAACAGCTCCGACCAGACGACGTCGGGTACGGCGGGATCGACCTGCGTCGCGCACGCCGTCTGTCTGGCCCAGAGCGCGTCCAAATCGGCGCGCGACTGCGTGTTGAACGCGGCACCGTCAGCCGGCACTTTCGCGGGAGGCGTGCCTGAGCTATTCCGCGCGTACGCCGGCGCGAGCAGCACCAGCCGCTTCACCTTGTCCGGAAACCGCGCGGCGTAGCCGCCCGATCGCGGGCCTCCCAGCGACCACGCCACGATGCTCACGCGGTCCACGCGGCGCAGCGCCCGGATGTAATCCACCGCGGCGCCGACGTCATCCCAGTCCGACGCGATCGTCGTGAGCGCCTGCCCGTAGGACGGGGCACACGGCGCCTTCAGCAGCACGGGAATCCAGTCCGCCTGACGATCCTTCGCCAGGTTGCACGGATCGTTCATCGGCGCGGGCCTGGTGGAGCGGCCGTATCCGGTCATGTCCACCGAAAACACGTCGAAGCCGGCGCGCGCCAGGTACGCCATCCAGCTGTAGTCCTGATACGGGAGGTCGAACGCGACTTCGGCAGGCGTCCCCGCGCCATGCACGAACAGCACGACGCGCTCCGGTGAGATCGCGCCACGAAGGGCGCCGCCGGCAACCACGCGCTCGCGGAGATAGAGCTGCGCCTGCTGACCAGCGATCGCCGGCGCAGTCGACTTCACGCGGATGTAGTGATCGAGTGTCAGCAGGCGATCGCCGTCGTCGCCGTGCAGCGAGATGCCGGCGACGACGATCAGCGCGGCGAGCAGCGTGCGCACGTCAGAGAGCCGGGACCGTGCCGGTCAGGTGCGCGGTCTTGATGTGCTCGCGCAGCAGATCGCGGCCGAAGTCGCCGTTGAAGTCACGCCAGATCGAGTGGACGTGATTGCCCTGGTTCTGCGTGTTGTCGAATTCGATCAGGAACGAGGGACCCTGCACGCGGTAGTAGTGCAGCGCGCCGCGCTCAACCGGTCCGGCCCAGGCGAAGCCGACGTTCTCGATGCCGGCTGACTTGATCTTCGCCATTCGCTGCGCCGCGACATCAGGTGTCATCAGGCCAGCGTAGGCGTCGATCACCTTCATCAGCAGGTCCCGCTGCGCAGGCGTCATCGCCGAGACCTTCAATCCGTCCGGCGAGAGCGGCTTGATGTCCAGGGTGTTGTTCGTGACGATCTCGTTCGGCGCCGTCGCGTTGATGATCGCGGTCGCGCGCTGCTTCTCGTCGAGCGCCATGACCAGCGCCCGGCCCGTGTCCTCCAGGTTCGCGAGGACGCGTTTGCCCTTCTCGGCGCCATCGCGCACCTCCGCCGGGTTCGACCCGGCAAACGACGGCGTGCTGGCGATCACCTGCCCCTTGCTCACCGCGAAGTGCAGCGAGATGTGATGCCCCTCGACACGCCATCCCCAGTTGCCGGTGGCGGAAGGCTGCCCGAAGACCGTGAAGAAGTACTTGGTTGGATCCCGCTCGAAGCCGCCACGGCCCCCGCCACCGCCGCGCGCAGCGCCAGGCTGGGCGCCACCGGGCGCGCCGCCGGGAGCAGCGCCGGGAGCAGCACTGCCGCGTCCCTCGACCACGCGCAGGATGTCCTCGAGCGCGATGATCGCGGAGTACGTCTGGTAGCCGCGATCGCTCAACCCGCTCCTGAGCAAATCGTGGGCGAGCTTCCGCTGCGGCTCGGTCATTTCCCTCAGCAGCAGCCCGTTACGCGGAAACGCCTCGGTCGGGATGAAGTTCCAGCGCAGATATTCCTCGGACTCGAGCGGATACGTCGCCTTCTTCCGCTGTTCCGCGTCCAGCGCGTCGAGGAAGCGTGTGGCTGCCGTCGTCATCGCGGCCGCCGCCGGCGGTGTGCGCTGCGCCGTCAGGGCAACGGCGCTGAAGACCGCCAGGACCAACACAATAAGAACAGCTCGGGGCGACATGAAGCGTTTCATGACCTCTCCACTCCGTAGGGCATCGTTACAGCGGTGCCACAGGCGTTATCGGGGCACAATCCTAGCACCGGGCGGCCGTTACCGCGGCCACAACCAGCCGAGAGTTCCCGCCGTCAGCAGGGCGTAGATCAGGCCGTCGAACATCGACTTCAGCGTGGCGCTCCAGGAGCGGCCGTACCAGATCGACGTTTGCGGAAGCGCCAGTGCGTAGCCTGCGAATGCCACGGTCCCGGCGATGCGGAACACCGCGCGGTAGGGCGCGCCTGACGGAAGAGCGACGCCGGTCACGTAGGCGGCAAAGAGGCCGACCGCCAGGCTGTAGACGAACCAGAGCGCCAGTTGCGGCCCCAAGCTCGGCGGTCCTGGCTTGATAACTGTCATAACGGCAACCGGTCCTTTGTCGCGTTTCGCGACAAACTCCGGTGAGCTCATGGCCTGAGCGCCGCCAGGCGCGGGCATCAGGTAGTCGCCGGGAGGAATCTTGAACCTCCGCAGCGCATCCATGACGTCGTCTTCCGACGCCAGCCGCGAAAAATCATTGCGGTGGTACGGCAGCACCATGTGAATGATTGAGCTGACGATGAACACCAGGACCGAGGAAACGGCGATGGGAATCAGCAGTGACGTAACCGGAACCATCGATCACCTCCAGGCGGCGCGATGCTAGCACGGCCGTGGGGCGTCCTTCGTAGTGTCCGGCTTTAACCGGACCTTTTGCGGTAAGCACTTTGCAGCGTCATCACGGCGCAAGGAGCTCTGCCGTGGACGTTGGAACTAATCTTCGAGCGGCGCGCGAGCGCGCCGGTTTCTCTCTCCAGGATCTCGCAACCCGCACTCGAATTCCGATCAAATCGCTGCGGGCCATCGAAGAGAACGACTTCGCGAGCGTGCCTTCCGGAATCTTCGTGAGGGGATTCATCCGTTCCTACGCGACTGAAGTAGGCGTCGATCCGGCACAAGCCGTTGCCGAATACCGCGCGATGACGGAGCCCGCCAGCGACGCAGCCTCCTCGCCGAAGGCAGCGCCCTCGCCGAAGAAGGACGTCGTGGTCGTCGACGACCTTCGGACTCCGTTCGATCCTGAACTGCTGACATCAAGACCGGGCTGGGGTGTTGCGCTCATCGCCGCGGCACTGCTGATCGGCATCGTCAGCATGAACAAATACAACGCGAGCGACGGCACCAAGGCAGCCGCGACGAAGGTTGTGGTGGCCGATGCGGCGGCAGCAGCAGTCGTCAGTGCACCTGCCGATGTGCCTGCACCCGCGAGCGCCAAGCCTGACGCCGCGCCGGCGGTGGCAACAACCGGGACGGGTGTTCTTCTCGAGATGCGCGCCACAGGACTCTGCTGGGTCAAAGCCGACGTGGACGGTCAGACAGTCGTCGAACGGCTGCTGCAGCCGGGCGAGACACAGTCGGTCACTGGACAAAAGGACATCGTGCTTCGCGTCGGCGATCCGGCGGCCTTCTCGTACTCGATCAACGGCCAGCCCGGAAAATCGTTGGGGCAACCCATGGTGCCCGTGAACGTCCGCTTCGGCGCGGACGGACAGGCTTCGACCGTGTCAATCGCGCCAACCGCGTCAGCCGCGCCAACCGTAACAACCGTGACAACCGCGTCAACAGCGACAACCGAGCCCTGACGACACTCTCGCCGTATACTCCCTTCGCATTCGCGTAGCATCCGGCTTCAGCCGGACCAAGGGAGTCATATGTCTCACGAGTCGATGAATGGGATCTCACGCCGGCATGTGCTCGGCACCGGCATTGCCGCCGCCGTCGTCGCGGCCGTCGTGGCCGCCATGGTTGGTGGCGGGAAACCGGTTGGCGCGCAAGCACAGGCCACGCAGCCCGAAGAACTGGTCTTCGTGAACGGCCGCATCCACACGATGGACGCGAAGAACACCATCGCGACGACGGTCACGATCCGCAACGGGCGCTTCACGGCGGTCGGCGGATCGGCGCCACGCGCCGCGGCGGGACGGCGCATCATCGACCTGCGCGGACGCACCGTCGTCCCCGGCATCATCGACAACCACAATCACATCGTCGCGATGGGCAATCGGCCCGGGTACCACACGCCGCTCGAGAACGCGACTTCCATCGCCGACGTTCAGGCCATCATCGCGGCACGCATCGCCGGCGCTCCCAAGGGCGCCTGGATCACCACGATCGGCGGCTTCCATCGCAATCATCTCGTCGCGCCGACGGAGATGCCCCGCATGCCGACGCTGGCGGAGCTCGACAAGGCGGCGCCGAACAATCCGGTCTGGATCTCCGAGGGCTTCAGCGGCCCGTCGGCGACGAATAGTGCCGGCAAGAAGATCTTGGAAAGCCAGACCCCGCCGATTCCGGTCGGCGCCGACGGAGCGATGGCTGCGGGTCCGCAGTCGACGGGACGCGCGCTGCTGTTCCTCCGCCAGACGCTGCTCAACGAGGCGGAACGGCGCCGCGGTGCGATCGACGCGATGAACTACGGCCTGAGCCTTGGCGTCACGACGCATCTCGACCAGGGAGTCTTCCAAGCGACCAACACCCCGAACGACGGCGCTGCGCACGAGGACAATTTCTCGTTCCAGCTGCCATTCGTGGCGCTGAACCGCGAGGGACGGCTGCCCGCCAGGCTGCGCATCAACTATCTCCACCAGGACGACACGCCCGAGCTGACCACACTGCGCGAGCGGGTCAAGAACACCGTCCCGTTCTTCGGCGACGACATGGTCCGCATCGGCGGCATCGGGGAGTTCATCGCTGGTGGGAAGGCCTTCCAGGACGCCGCGAAGCTCCTGGCACGCGCCGGCTGGCGCGCCGAGGTGCATTCACTCAGTCAGAAAGACTTCATACAGGAAATCCAGGACTACGAGGCGGCGAACAAGGAGACGTCAATCGCCAACCTGCGCTGGGTCGTCGCGCATGTGCCGTTCATCACCGAGGAGTACGTGAACCGCCTGAAGGCGATCGGCGGCGGGCTGTCGCTCACCAGCTGGCGCTATCTCGCCGGCACGCCCCAGCAGAACGGCCCGCCCTTCAAGATGATCGTCAACAACGGGATCCACGCCGGCATGAGCTCGGACGGCATGCAGATCGCGCCGATGAACCCGTGGATTCACATGTATTACGCCGTCACCGGCAAGAACGCCCGTGGCGTCGTCATTAACGGCGACCAGACGATCTCGCGCGATCAGGTGCTCAAGCTGTACACCGCGGACAACGGCTGGTTCCTGCGCGAGGAGAACCAGCTCGGCTCGATTGAGGTCGGCAAGCTGGGCGATCTCGTCGTCCTGAACCAGGACTACTTCACCGTGCCGGAGGAAGCGATCAAGAAGACGAGCTCGGTGATGTCAGTCGTGGGCGGAAAGATCGTTCACGACGCCGGAGCCGTGAAATAGACATTAAGAAGTCAACCTGTCCGCTACGGCAGCGCGAACACCGACAGCGAGTTGTACGTCCGGTTCGTCTTGAGCCCGGCCTGCTGGATCAGCGAGCTCGTCACCGCGCCCACTCCCGTGAGAACGGCGACGTACTGCTTGCCGTTCACCGCGTAGGTGATGGTGCTGTTCTGGATCGGGCCGTTCAGCTTCGTCTCCCACAACACCTTGCCGCTGGCGGCGTCGAAGGCGCGGAACATGTGGTCGAGGTCTCCCCAGAACACCAGGTCGCCGGCGGTTGCCAGCACCGCGCCGTTCCCGGGCGCGTGCTGACGATGGATGTACTGAATCTC